>DATIOT010000053.1:0-2931 GCA_035472875.1 Mycobacterium sp. | reverse complement strand
TGCAGACTGCGCAGTGCGGCGTTGAGGCTTTCTGAAGTATCGGTCGAGGAGTCGTCGGCCCCGTCGGACTTGTAGAAATCTGGCAGCAGTCGACGCAGCGTCGACTCCCGCGGCGGTTCGGAGTTTCCGGTCTTGATACCGGTGATCTCCTCGAGTTCATCTGCCGGCGAGGAAGATTCGCGTTCATCGAGCAAACCGATCATGGCGCTGACAAGGTTCTTGAGCAGGGCCGCCTCATGTGGAGCCAAGGCGGACCGAAAACAGGGACCGTTGTCGGTCTCGACGCGCTTCCACTTGCGCACGTGGAATCCCGGGTGCCCTCGAACCTCACCGGTCCTGCTGCATCGTCGCCCACAAACCGGCGGCATGCAGTTTGGACACGTCGACTTCCATGGACTCTCGGTTGCCCGCCGACACCACTGCCCTACCTTCGTTGTGCACCTGCAGCATCAGCTTGGTGGCATGCGGCTCGCTGTAGCCGAACAACTTCTGGAACACATACGTCACGTAGGTCATCAGATTGACGGGATCGTCCCACACGATTGTGACCCATGGACTGGCGGTGACCTCTACCGGCGCGGACTCGCGTTGTCCGGTGGTGCCCGGCTTGGTGGGCGCTGACGTAGCAACCATGGCCTCCACGATACCGAGAGACAGGCTCCCCGCCGCCAGCCGTTACCGTTGCGGAATGAACGACCCGGTCTTAGCTGGGCTACTAACCGATAAATACGAGTTGACCATGCTGGCAGCGGCGCTGCGCGACGGCACCGCTAACCGCCGGACCACGTTCGAACTGTTCGCCCGCCGCCTCCCCGAGGGTCGCCGTTATGGCGTGGTCGCCGGAACCGGCCGGCTGCTGGAAGCGTTGCCGCAGTTCAGGTTTGACGACGACGCGTGCGTGTTACTGGCGGATTTCCTCGACGACGGCACGTTGCGCTACCTACGCGATTTCCGATTCGGTGGCGATATCGATGGCTACGCCGAAGGTGAGCTGTACTTCCCCGGGTCCCCCGTGCTGTCGGTGACCGGCAGCTTCGCCGAATGCATCGTGCTCGAAACGCTGGCGCTGTCGATCTTCAACCACGACACCGCGATCGCGTCCGCGGCGGCACGAATGGTCAGCGCCGCACGGGAACGCCCGCTGATCGAGATGGGATCACGACGAACCCACGAACGCGCCGCCGTCGCAGCGGCCCGCGCGGCATATATCGCCGGCTTCGCCGCGACATCCAATTTGGAGGCCCAGCGGCGGTATGGGATACCCACGGAGGGCACCGCCGCACACGCGTTCACCATGCTGTACACGAGCGAAGACAGCCCCCCTGAAATGGCTGAGCTGGCCGCCTTTCGCGCCCAGGTCCACGCGCTGGGCCTACACACCACACTGCTGGTTGACACCTACGACGTGAAGACCGGCGTGGCCAACGCCGTAGCTGCCGGCGGGGCGACGCTCGGTGCGGTGCGCATCGACTCCGGCGAGTTGGGTGTGCTGGCCGGCCAGGTGCGTGAGCAACTCGACCAGCTGGGCGCCACCCAGACCCGCATCGTGGTGTCGGGCGATCTTGACGAGTTCTCCATCGCCGCGTTGCGTGCCGAGCCGGTGGATAGCTACGGCGTCGGCACGTCGCTGGTCACCGGCTCGGGTGCCCCGACCGCGAATATGGTCTACAAGCTTGTCGAAGTCGACGGCATGCCGGTACAGAAGCGCAGCAGCGACAAGGAATCCGAGGGCGGCCACAAAGAGGCGCTCCGGCTGTCGCGCTCGACGGGCACGATCACCGAGGAGGTCGTGTATCCGGCGGGGCGTCCGCCCCCTACCGCCGAACCGTTCCGGGTGGTGACCACCTCGCTGGTCCGCAGCGGGGAGGTGCTGGCCGACACCGACCGAGGTACGATCGCCGCCGCCAGGAAGCTGGTGGCGTCCGGGCTGCATAGCCTGCCGTGGGAGGGGCTGAAATTGGCGCACGGCGACCCGGCGATCCCGACGGTGCAGATCCCCCGCTGAGCTATACCGTCGACGTGCCGGGAAGCCCCCACAACCAAGGGAGTAATCACGCCAGAAGTGTCCGTGTCTGTGCCCGAGTTGCTGGCCATCGCCGTGGCCGCGCTCGGCGGCAGCGAACGCAGCGGCCAGCTGGAGATGGCCGGCGCGGTCGCGCGAGCCTTCGAAACCGGTGAGCACCTCGTCGTGCAGGCAGGCACCGGTACCGGCAAGTCGCTGGCGTATCTGATTCCCGCGATTGTCCGCGCGGTCAGCGACGAGGCGCCGGTCGTGGTTTCGACCGCGACCATCGCCTTGCAGCGTCAACTCGTCGATCGTGATCTGCCCCGGCTGGCGGATTCGCTCGCCGACGCACTACCCCGCCGGCCGCAGTTCGCTCTGCTCAAAGGGCGACGGAACTACTTGTGCCTCAACAAAATTCACAACGGTAACCCAGCCGACGCCGATGGGGAAGGTTTCGCCGAACGGCCGCAGGAAGAACTCTTCGACCCGATCGCGGTCACTGCCTTGGGCCGCGACGTGCAGCGGCTCACCGCGTGGGCGTCGACGACCGAATCCGGTGACCGCGACGACCTCAAGCCCGGTGTGCCGGACCGCTCCTGGTCCCAGGTCAGCGTTTCCGCGCGGGAATGTCTCGGCGTGGCGCGCTGCCCGTTTGGCTCGGAGTGCTTTTCCGAACGGGCGCGCCGCCGGGCGGGCGCAGCCGATATCGTCGTGACCAATCACGCGCTGCTGGCCATCGATAGCGTTGCCGAATCGGCGGTGCTGCCAGAACATGCGCTCCTGGTGGTCGACGAAGCGCATGAGTTGGTAGACCGGGTGACGTCCGTGGCCACCGGGGAGCTGTCGTCGGCCACGCTCGGTGTCGCATCCCGGCGGATCACCCGACTGGTGGATCCAGAACTGACCCAGCGGCTGGAGGCGACGTC
>DATIOT010000052.1:0-3267 GCA_035472875.1 Mycobacterium sp. | reverse complement strand
GCTGCGGCGGCGGACGTCGGCTGGGTTGAGGGTTCAGGCGTTTCGCTCATGCTTGAATATTGCCCCCGACCGCAAGCGCCGTAACAGGTTCCGACCAACAAAGTTGCTGTGAATTCACCTAATCGCGTTCTAGGTGCCTGTTACCGCTGAACCACCGGTAGCCCGGCGCTCAGGTGAGCGCCGGGCTACTACTTGTTGAGTTAGTGGCCCGCCGGGATCCTCCTATCACCCCGTGAGCACGTTGAGTGGGCTCTCCCCGAGGGCGCCTACGGCGTCCGAGACGGAGAGACCGACGACGGAATCTGGCCGGGTCCAGGGGCGCCGGGTGTCACGGACGCAGGCCCACCTGGCGGGGTTGCCCCGGGTCCGCCACCCGGACCACCCGGACCACTGAATCGGTGCGGATGCATCATCATCGCGTGGTGCTTGTGGTGGTGGAAGCCACCGTGACCCGCGTGCCTGCCGAGCGTGAAGCCGGTGAAGAAGATGACCGCGACGATGAACACGATCCCGGCGACGATCGCGACCCAGGCCGCGAATGCGAAGACCCTGGGGGTCCGGTATGGCGCTGGGTCTGTCGCCACAGGCGCCGGTGCAGTTGCGGTACGTGACCGCACAGTTGGGGTTTCAGGTGTTTCACTCATGAGACGCATGATGCCTGGGTAAACAATAGTTACGACTGTGCGCTACTTAAGTAGCAGCTGTGAGCTGAAACCGCGTCTTACCTGGCAAAACCGCTCCGCCGGGAAGCTAATCCGGCTTGAACGGGTTGACTGCGAACTGGATCACCCGATACGGCGCGCTCACCCTGGCGCGGGTATCCCACTGACTGACGAAAATCCGCAGCTCATCAAGGGTGGAGCCGGGCGAGATGTACCCGCCGTACGGTTGCGCGAGCCGATTGTCGTATGGCGGCGGCAGGCTTTCCGCCGGATCGGGCCACTCGTCGTGTTGCACCACCGTGGTCACCGGTGCGTCGCCCAGCGACGTCGGATCGTTGGCGACCCGGACCTCCATGTCGCCCGTACCGGCATTGAAATAGGACAGCACGGTCTTGCCGTCGATCTGCCTGATGCACATCTCGCCCACCATGTCGGGCCACAGCGGTGTCGGTGGCTTGTTCCAACCGCCACCGGAGCCAGACGCCCAGCCCTGCCACCGGGACCGGTCGGTGAACGCTTGCGGTGCGACCCGGTACAGCACCACCGGATTCCTGCGGGTGAAACTGTTGGCCACGATGTACACCCACCCGCTCGGCGAATCGGGGGTCGGAATCGGGTCGTAGTAGCCGCTGATCTGAGTCTGCGAGCCGCCCTGGTAGGTGGCATCGCGCCGGGACCCCGCAATGGTCTGCCACCCGGCGCGCGCCGGTACGGCCGTCACCAGCCGCGAGTTCTGCGGCTCCAGGTTTTTCGTCGTGGTCACCATCAGGTAGTTGCGCCGGTTGATCTGCACCACGCCGGCGGGCAGCTGGGAAACGCCCGGCGGCGTGGGATCGGCCAGCAGCGGATTGCTGATTCCGGTGATGCCGGTGTAGCGCACCCCAGTCGGATCATCGACCGACGCGGTGTCGACGTGCAGCGCGACCGGCGAATACCAGCCACCGAAGCCGACACCTTGGCCGGCAAAGCTGTCGCCGCAGACCTGCAGCAACTCGGTGGGGAAGTCGACGAATTCGCACAGGTCGGTGGCGCCAATGCCGTAATCCCCGGTGGGGGTGCCGGTGCCGGCCGCGGGCCCGATACGCAGGACCTGACCCGGCGCCAGCGGCTGCAGGATAGGCTCCGGCTCTGGCGCTGGCGGGTCGGCGCGTACAACTGAAACAGACTGCGCCGCAATAAAACACGCCACCGAAGCAACCAAAAGTGAGCACCGCGTGACCCCGCGGAGATGGGCGGCGCTCACCCGCGGATCACAATTCAGCGGCCAGCAGCTCGGCGATCTGGATGGTATTCAGCGCCGCGCCCTTGCGCAGGTTGTCCCCCGAGACGAACAGCGCCAGACCCCGCCCGTCCGGTACCCCTGGGTCGTGCCGGATCCGGCCGACCAGTGATTCGTCGACCCCGGCGGCGTCCAAGGCAGTCGGCACATCGACCAGCTTCACACCCGAGGCGCCGTCGAGCAGTTCGCGGGCCCGCTCGGGTGAGAGCGGCCGGGCGAACTCGGCGTTGATCGACAGCGAGTGCCCGGTGAACACCGGAACCCGCACGCAGGTACCGCTGACCAGCAGGTCGGGGATGCCGAGAATCTTGCGGCTTTCCTGACGAAGCTTCTGGTCCTCGTCGGTCTCCCCGGAACCGTCATCCACCAGCGACCCGGCCAGCGGCAGCACATTGAATGCGATGGGCGCGACGTAGGCCTTCGGCTCCGGGAACCGCAGCGCGCCCCCGTCGTGCACCAGCCGCTCGGCGTCATTGACGACGGCACGCGCCTGCGTGCCCAGCTCCTCCACCCCGGCCAGCCCGGTGCCGGATACCGCCTGATAGGTCGAGGCCACCATGCGTATCAGCTGGGCTTCGTCGTGCAACACCTTGAGCACCGGCATCGCGACCATGGTGGTGCAGTTCGGGTTGGCGATGATGCCCTTGGGCCGGTGATGCGCGTCGCGCGCGAAGTTCACCTCGGACACCACCAACGGCACGTCCGGGTCCTTGCGCCACGCCGACGAGTTGTCGATCACCGTGACTCCGGCGGCCGCGAACCGCGGCGCTTGTACCAGCGACATCGTCTTGCCGGCGGAGAACAGCGCGATGTCCAGGCCGGTCGGGTCGCCCGTCTCGGCGTCTTCGACCTCGATCTCCTGACCGCGAAAGGTCAGCTTGCGGCCTTGCGAGCGGGCGGACGCGAAAAACCGCACCGCCGTCACAGGGAAGTCACGCTCGTCGAGCAGCCTGCGCATCACCTGGCCCACCTGACCGGTGGCGCCCACTACACCGATCGCAACCATTTATCGGCCCGTCCCCGCATACACCGTCGCCTCCTCTTCACCGCCGAGCCCAAACGCCTCATGCAACGCAACGACGGCCTTATCTAGTTCGGTGTCGCGGCACAGCACCGAGATGCGGATCTCGGAGGTGGAGATCAGCTCGATGTTGACACCCACCTCGGCCAGCGCCTCACAGAACGTGGCCGTGACACCGGGATGGCTGCGCATGCCCGCCCCGATCAGCGACACCTTGCCGATGCGGTCGTCGTATTGCAGCGACTCGAAGCCCATGGACTGCTGCAGCGCCTGCAGCGTGGTCATCGCGTGCTGGCCGTCGTTAC
>DATIOT010000051.1:0-4100 GCA_035472875.1 Mycobacterium sp. | reverse complement strand
GGCAGCCATCGCCCTGCTGACACTGACCATCGTGGCGTAGAACCACACCGCCCCAAACCCGACAAGGAGAAGCGTCCGAAAATGTTGCTTCCACTCGCCACCGAGCCCTTCACGGCTCCCACGGACCGCGACATGCTGCCTTCGGAGCGGCGAGAATTCGTGCGCACGCACCGCACGTGTGTTTACGGCTACCGCCGCCGCCACGACGGCCCCGCCATGTCGGTCGTGTACTACGTGCCCACCGATGACGACGAACTGCTGGTCTCGACGATGGCCCCACGCGGCAAGGCTCGTGCGGTAGCACGCGACGGCAAAGTGAGCCTATGCGTGCTCGACGAGCGGTGGCCGTTTGTCTATCTGCAGGTGTATGCCGATGCAGTCATCGACCGCGACCGCGACCTCGTGGTCGATGTGATGATGGCCGTGGCTGGACGCATGTCGGGCCAGCCGCTCGGTGACGAGGGCCGCCCGTACGTCGCGCAGATGGCGGACAAAGAGGATCGAGTCGTCGTTCGCTGCCGTCCCTACGCGACTTTCGCGCAGCCACCCCGGCACCTCCATCAAAACGACCAGGTGGAGGAGGTCACTCACTGGGTGTCGCCGATGGTTCCATGGGACACACCAGATCCGGTCTGATGATGCTCCCCGGGTTGGAAACGTTGCGGCACAACGGAATTAAGAGTGAACGGCAGCTACCCATGGCCAACGGTAGCCATCAGCACGCTGGCCGAACCCCGCAAGCCACACTGGCGGAGTAGTGTTGCCGCATCAAGTCCGCGGTGTTGGGCGCTTGGTGAGGACGGTGGTTGCTGGTGGGCGATCTCCATCGCGACGCGGAGGCGTTGACGTCGTTGTGTGGGCGGCGAAGTGAGTGCGCGGCGCTTGACGGGTTGCTGGCGCGGGTGCGTGGTGGGCGCAGCGCCGTGCTGGTGGTGCGTGGGGAGGCGGGGATCGGCAAGACGGCGCTGCTGGGTTATCTGACCGAGCGGGCCGCGGGCTTCAGCGTGGCGCGGTGCATGGGCGTCGATTCGGAAATGGAGTTGGCCTTCACTGGGCTGCATGACCTGTGCGCACCGATGCTTTCGTACTTAGACGCGTTGGACGAACCCCAGCGCGGGGCGCTAGATGTGGCACTGGGTTTGGCGTCCGGGGAGCCGCCGGAATTGTTTCTGGTGGCGCTGGCGGGCTGAACCTGTTGGCACAGGCCGCCGAGGACCGGCCGCTGCTGTGCATCGTCGACGATGTGCAGTGGCTGGATCAGGCCACCGCTCAGGTGCTGGGGTTTGTGGGGCGGCGACTGCTGGCCGAGCCGGTAGGGCTGGTTTTCGCCGCCCGGACGACGTCGGAGTCGGAGGATCCGCTGGCGGGGTTGCCCGATCTGCGGTTGTCCGGGCTGGATGAGCAGTCGGCTTGCGCGCTGCTGGCGTCGGTGACCACCGGGCGCATCGATGAGAGCGTGCGTCGACGCGTCGTGGAGGAAGCGCACGGGAATCCGCTGGCTTTACGGGAATTGGGCGTGGTGGATTTCGCGGGTGGGTTCGCGATGCCCGACAGTGTCAGCGTTCCGCGCCGCATCGAGGACCGGTGTTTGACGCGGCTGCGCGGTTTGCCCCGGGCAACCCAACGGTTGCTGTTGGTGGCCGCCGCGGATCCGGTCGGGGACCCGGCGCTGCTGGCTAGCGCGGCTCGCCAGCTGAACCTGGATTTCGGCGCACTGGAGGTGGCGGTCGACGCCGGGCTGCTGGACATCGGAGCGGGCGTGCGGTTTAGGCATCTGCTGCTGTGGTGCGGCGACGCTCGCGCGGGCACAGCTGGCCGACGGCGATGTCGCCGACGAGCTCTACCGCGACGCCATCGAATTGTTTTCCCGCACCCGCATGGTTTCTCACCTCGCGCGGGCACGACTGTGTCACGGCGAATGGCTGCGGCGCAACATCGTCGTACCGACGCTGCCACGGAGTTGCGACGCGCCTTCGATGAGTTTGCGGCCATGGGCGCCAACGCCTTTGCCCAACGCACCCGCTGCGAGCTCGAGGCCACGGGCGAAAAGGTACGCGCCCACCGCGAGGGCCCCGGCGCCGGATTGACCCCTCAAGAGCATCAAATCGCCCAGCTCGCGCGGACCCGGCGGACCAACCCCGAGATCGGCGCCGAAGTGTTCCTGAGCGCACGCACCGTGGACTGGCACCGATTACGCGAAGGACATTTCAGCTTCCGAGACCGAGGCCCGTCCGGCACCCGGCTTTACGTTGTAACGGTCGCTATTCCGCACGGTTGAGGGCGTAAACCGCGTTGCGGCTCAACGCATCTCTGCTCATCTGCGGTCGGCGGCCGGGGCCAGGCGGGCCACCCCGCGCAGGATCCACGGTGTCCGCCTGGCCATGACCTCCACGGCGCGATCCGACCGGCGCATCGCGGTGCGAGGGCCGGGGGTTGGCATTGACGCCAGTGCAGCCTCAGCCGTTCCCGCCCGCGCACCGCGCCGGTCGACCGCCAGCAGTTGCCAAGTGCCGGGCACTCCTCGCAGCTCGACGCTGCCGCGGTCGTCAAAGCCCGTGCCCGAGCCGATGACGAGGTCACGCACGGTGCGGGAGACGAGGATTTCGCCAGCGCCGGCATGCCCGAGTATCCGCGCGGCGACGTGTACGGCGATTCCGCCTATGTCCGCGTCGAGCAGTTCGCACTCGCCCGTATGGATGGCGGAGCGGATCCGGATGCCCAGTGTCTCGGCGTCAGCGCGCAACGCCTCGGCGCAGCGGATGGCCTGCGTCGGGCCGTCGAACGTGGCGAGGTGGCCGTCGCCGGTGCTCTTGACCACCGTGCCTTCGAACCGTTGCGTGAGCTCGCTCGTGATTTCATCAAATCGGTGCAGTACCGCACGCCACCGCTCGTCGCCCGCCGCCGCGGCGTGCTGTGTCGATGCGACCATGTCGGTGAACAACACGGTGCGCAGGGCGCGACGTGACTGTGGCGGCGCTGCATGGCTGCCGGTGAGGAACTCCTCGATCCGCGTCGTGGTCCTGTCGGAATCGGTGAACCAGGGCGCATGGTCCACGCCCTCGACCTCAAGCATCTGCGCCCCAGAGATGTGGTCGGCGAGGTATCGGCCATCCTGCACCGGCACCCCGGGGTCTCCGCGGGCATGGACGATGAGGGTTGGGATGGTGATCGTCGGCAGGATCGGCCGCACGTCGATCCCGAACGACGCTTCGACTGTCGCCCGTGCCATTCCGGGGCTCGCGCACATCCGCTCCAACATTCCGAGCTGGCGGATCGACCGAACCGACGGCACCAGACACTTGAGTGCCCTACCGTCGCCCCAATCTGAGCGGACAGCGTCGCCGAATTCCTGCCAGCGTACGATCTGCTGCGTCGACGGCGTGTAGTCCTCACCCAGTTCGCGAAGGACACGCGCCCGGACCTCGGCCGCGCCGCGATCTAAGTCGTCCCATTCAAGACCGCCTAAGTAGGCGTACGTGCCGTGGAGGATCAACGCCCGCGTTCGCTCCGGTCGTCGTGCCGCCAAGACAATGGCGGCCGGGCCACCCTCGCTCAAAGCGAAGAGGACGGCCTTTCCGAAGCCAACGGCGTCCATGACGGCCTCGATCTCGGCCGCTCGATCATCCACCGAGCGAACCTTCGGGACCGGGTCCGACAACCCGACCCCGGCCTTATCGAACACCACGACGCGACAGAAGGTGCCGAGACGCTCGAAGAACGCCTTGAATTCGGGCAGCGTCCAAAACAGCTCGACGTGGCTTACGAACGGCCCGACGAAGACGAGCTCAACGGGCCCGTCGCCGAACACCTGATACGCCAGGCTCAGATCGCCGCAGGATGCGTACGACGTTTCCGCCACCGCATGAGCGTACTGTGGCCGGGCGCTAGCCGTCACCGTATCCACTGCATCGCGCCCGGGCGTACGACAACGCCGCCATTTCCGCCCTTCTAGAACTCTGCCGGGCGCTGATCGGCTCGGCCGCTGTGCAGTAGCAGGGTCAGGCGGACAGGCGGGGCAGGTCACCAGTCAGGCTGGTGATCAGGTCGTAGGCGAGGCCCGGCGTCACGTTTGCAGGATGAGGGAAAATGTCGCCGCGCGA
>DATIOT010000050.1:0-3319 GCA_035472875.1 Mycobacterium sp. | reverse complement strand
GCGCCGTCGTCGTCAACATCGTATTCCTTAACCATCGGCCAGCCCTTCACTCACCGCCGTTACAGCGCCATCGGAAACCCGCACCCGCAGCCGAGTGCCCGCCGGTGCGTTCTGAACCGACCGCAGCACCTGCATCGGTTCCGCGGGCGCTCCACCCGCCGGAACCGTCTGCACCACGGCGTAACCGCGGGCCAACGTGGCCGCCGGGCCCAACGTCGCCAGCCGGGCGGCCAGATGACCGACGCGCTCGGTCTCGGCGGCGACCAACCGGCTGATGTCACGGCGAACCGCTGAGCGGGCGCGGTGAATCTCTTCGGCGCGTGCCGTCAGGGCCGTCAGCGGCTCGGCCAGCACCGGGCGGCTGCGCAACTGGGCCAGCGCCCGTTGTTCGCGGAATACCCAATTGCGCAGTGCCTGCGCGCTTCGCAGCCGCAATTCATCGATCAGCCGTTGCTCTGCGGCGGTGTCCGGGACCACCCTCTTGGCCGCGTCGGTGGGCGTGGCGGCGCGCAGATCGGCGACCAGATCGCACAGCGGATTGTCGGGTTCGTGACCGACCGCGCTGATCACCGGCGTGCGACAGGCGGCGATCGCGCGACACAGGGTCTCATCGGAAAACGGCAGCAGGTCCTCGACACTGCCGCCGCCACGGGCCAGCACGATCACGTCGACATCGCGGTCGCGATCGAGATCGCGTAGCACTTCGACGATCTGCGCGACCGCGTTGGGCCCCTGGACGGCGGTGTTGCGCACCGCGAAGCGCGCCGCAGGCCAGCGCGCGCTGGCCACGGTGGTCACGTCGCGTTCGGCGGCGCTCGCGCGGCCGGTGATCAGCCCGATCATGTTGGGCAGGAAGGGGATCGGCCGCTTAAGCCGCGGGTCAAAGAGGCCTTCGGCGTCCAGCAGCCGGCGCAATCTTTCGATCCGTGCCAGCAGCTCGCCGACCCCAACAGCACGAATCTCGCTGAGCCGCAACGAGAATGTGCCGCGCCCGGTGTAGAACGAGGGCTTGCCGCAAACGACCACCTGAGTGCCCTCAGCCAATTTCACCGGCGCGCCGAGCACCAGGTCGCGTGAACACGTCACGTTCAGCGACATGTCGGCCGCCGGGTCACGCAGCACCATGAACACAGTCTTGGTGTCGGGCCGCATATTGATCTGGGCCAACTGCCCTTCCACCCAGACGGTGCCCAGCTTGTCGATCCAGCCCGCGATGCGGATCGCAACCGCGCGAACCGGGAAGGGGTTCTCGGCGGAGTTCGGCTCCGAATTCGCCGCTCGGGTCACTTCGCGTTCGCGCGGGTGATCCTGTTGGCGAGCAGCGTCTGGAACGGAGCACGGGCCTTGGTGGCCTGCTCGTAGGCCAGCAGGGCTTCGAGTTCGTCGACAGTGAGCGATTGCAGCCTGGCCCGCAGCTGGGCCAGCGTCAGCGTCGGATAGTCGAGTTCGGCTGCCACCTCCGGCTCTGGAATTGTCGGGTCAGCCGCCGTTGACTTCTTCGATATTCTGGCGGGCTTCATCGGGGGATCGGCGGCCTCGGGTGCGTCGGTTACCGAGTAGAGGGCGAAGCGTCCCTCGGCCCGGCGATCGCCGTTGTTGCCATCAGGCAACGCAGCGGGAGCTCCTTCGATGGCGTCATCCACGTCCTCGTCGAACGTTGCCCATTCCGGCTTTTCGTCCTTCGGCGGAAAAATGAGTTCCAGGGTGCTGTCGCCTTTGGTCACCAGCTCAGCCAGGTTCTGCTGGAATCGCATCACCAGGTGCGCCGCCTGGCTGGCTAACGTCATCGGATACATCAGGATCGTCTTGGGTAGCCTCATCGTCTCCTCGACGGCAACTGTCGCCGCGCCGACCAATAGCCGAACTCCATACGGTGCAGTAGCCATGGGTCCAAGACTGCCTCAAGCGGCGTATAACTCCAAGCCCGCCGGCGCGAGCCTGGCGGGCCCGTGTCGGCGGAAAGTACCCTGAATGTCATGCCGCCGACTGTCGACATGGGAATTCCCGGCACATCGAGATCGGTAGCCAACGACCCAATTCGTAAGCGGGTGCTCCTGGCGGAGCCACGTGGCTACTGCGCGGGTGTGGATCGGGCCGTTGAAACGGTCGAACGCGCGCTGCAGAAGCACGGCGCCCCGGTCTACGTGCGCCACGAGATCGTGCACAACCGCCACGTCGTCGACACCCTGGAACAGGCTGGTGCGGTTTTCGTCCAGGAGACCGACGAGGTTCCCGAGGGGGCCATCGTGGTGTTCTCCGCACACGGCGTCGCACCCACGGTGTACGCCGCAGCCGCTGAACGTAACTTGCACACCATCGATGCCACCTGCCCGTTGGTGACCAAGGTGCACAACGAGGCCAGGCGATTCGCCCGCGACGACTACGACATCCTGCTGATCGGCCATCAGGGTCATGAGGAGGTCATCGGTACCGCCGGGGAAGCGCCCGAGCACGTGCAGCTGGTCGACGGGGTCGCCGCGGTCGAGAACGTGACGGTCCGCGACGAGAGCAAGGTGGTCTGGCTGTCGCAGACCACACTGTCGGTCGACGAGACCATGGAGATCGTGCAGCGGCTGCGGCAGCGGTTCCCGAAGCTGCAGGATCCGCCCAGCGACGACATTTGCTATGCGACCCAGAACCGGCAGGTCGCGGTCAAGGCGATGGCGCCCGAGTGCGAGCTGGTCATCGTCGTCGGGTCCCGCAATTCATCGAATTCGGTGCGGCTGGTCGAAGTGGCGCTGGGTGGCGGCGCTGGGGCCGCTCACCTGGTCGACTGGGCCGACGATATCGACCTGGCGTGGTTGGAGGGTGTGACGACGGTCGGCGTCACCTCCGGTGCATCCGTCCCCGAGGTTCTGGTGCGAGGTGTGCTGGAGCGGCTCGCTGAGTGCGGCTACGAGGTGGTGCAACCGGTGACGACGGCCCAGGAGACGCTGGTGTTCGCCCTGCCCCGCGAGATCCGGTCGCTTCTCTGACGGCTCGTTCGTCTGTCAGGACTTAAGCGTCGTACTCCCAGGACTCAGCCGGGGGTCGTGGCGCCCGCGATCGACTCGGACGCTCGGAGCGCGGCTCGGCTCTCGGCTCGTCCAAGGGAGCTTCCTCGCGGTAGCGGACACGAGAGATCGGGTGGTGTGTCGGGTTGGCGCCGTTTGGCCCGCCCGGGGCGGTGCGACGACAGTAGGTGTCACCTCGGGCGCATCCGTACCCGAGGTTCTGGTGCGAGGTGTGTTGGAGCGGCTCGCTGACTACGGCTATGACGTGGTGCAGCCGGTGACGACAGCCCAGGAGACATTGGTGTTCGCTCTGCCCCGCGAGATCC
>DATIOT010000049.1:0-11449 GCA_035472875.1 Mycobacterium sp. | reverse complement strand
TAGAACTGCACCATCGCATTATCGCAGGGGAGAGGGGCCGCGTGGGCGAACTCGTTTGCGACAAGATTCCCGAAATGATTCGAGCCTCCGGACGCACACGCCGGCGGGCCCAGCGTCGAGGCAGACGCTCATTCCGTGTCTTCGATGAACAGCGCCATCGACGCGGTAAATCCGTGCAACGCGTTGCGGCCCGCGATCGGGCCGATCTCCCCGGCGGCGAAGAACCCGGCGAGCGGAATCCCGCCGAGTAGTTCCTCGATCGTCGACGCGTCATGGTCGGCGACCCCGAACATCCGCCGCCCACGCCCGTTGCAGGTGAACAACAGCGCGCCAACCGGACGCCCGGGCAGCTCCGCTCCCGCCCGCTCCACGGTCAGGCGCAGGTCCTTGTCGGCCCCCGCCGCGTCACGGACCTGGAACTGCACGGTCGCGCCGACCTCGACGACCTCGCCGATCTCGATCGCTCCGGTCGAGGGGTCGGCGCCGAGCAGCCCGCGGATCATGAAGTCGCCCTGGCCCGGTGCCGCCAGGTGCTCGTCGACGACGATCCCGATCTGCAGGCCGTGGCTGACCAGTTCCTGCTCGTCGTGCGGCAGCCCTCCGACGATCTCACGCAGGCGCTGCAGCGGCGGTCGGCCGCCCAGCTCGGTGATCAGTGCGCCGTCCGCGCCGGTGACGATGTATGGGTCGCCGATCGGCCGGCAGCCCTGCGACACGATCGGGATACCGTGCATGCCGGGCAGGCGCACGCCCACGAGGCCGGAGGTGAGCACGCCGTGGTCGCGGAACAGCCGGGTGTCGCCGGGTCCCCGCCCACCGCTCACCACGCCGCCCACCACGGTCGTTCCCGGCAGGTCGGTGTTGAGGTGCTCGATGAGCAGGCTCGACGGGAAGGTGTACGGGTCCGGCAGCAGGAGGTGCAGATCGTGCGCGGTCCGGTCGAACCGGTAACCAGTGATCAGGCCCCCCGAGCCGGTGCGGACGAAGTCGAGCTGGAACGTCTCGGCGGCCAGGCCGGACGCCAGCCACACCGCCACCGCGGGCTCGTCCTCTATCTCCTGGCGGCCGGCGACGATCGCCTGGGCGACGCAACCGATCAGCGCGGGCGGCTCGAGCATCTGCTGCACCGCGTCGAGGACGTCCACAGCCTTGTCGGTGTGCGATCGCGATCCGAGTAGCACGGCCAGCGACGGCGCCTCACCCGCGAGCTCGTCGCGCGCGTGCGCTGCAGCCTCCACCGCGGCCTGCCGTGCGTCGGGCGCGGTGGAGACCCCGACTCCGATCCGCACACTTCCATGATGCGCCGCCCAGGGTGCGACGAACGTTCAGGGCCGCAGCCGTTTGCGCAGCCAGCGGCTGAGTGGCGGCGCGACTTTCAACACCCCAGCGTCAGTTGGTCGCCGAGAGCCTCGTCTTCGACTGGTCCTGCCGAACGCGGATCGTCCACGGCAGTCCCGCCAGCAGCCATCCTCTCCCTCGAATTTCGATTCCACACTTAGGATTTCGCTACGGCTACCGGTCGGGTAGTCTGAAAGCCGGTGTCCGGGTATGTGCTGGGGTTTGGCCACAAGCTCGTCGCGCGGGAAGGCGTGGCTATGCGATCTTCGCCGAACCGTTGCGACCGGACCCGCTGCCAGAATCCTCGACCGACACGTCCGCTACACGGGCCGGCAACCGGCCGGTGCCGATTCATTCGCCAGCTGGAAGGTGAATCATGCCTCAGATAAGCCAATACGCCCAGGGCACGCCGAACTGGGTCGACCTGCAAACGACCGATCAGTCCGCGGCTAAGCAGTTCTACGCATCGCTATTGGGCTGGAGTTACGACGACAACCCGATGCCTCAAGGCGGTGTGTACTCCATGGCCACGGTGAACGGAGAAACGGTGGCGGCGATCGCGCCGATGCCGCCGGGTGCACCAGAGGGCAGGCCACCGATGTGGAACACCTACATCGCGGTGGACGACGTCGATGCGGCGGTCGACAAGGTGGGATCCGCGGGCGGGCAGGTGCTGATGGCGCCCGTCGATATTGGCGAAGCCGGCCGGATGGCCTTCGTCGCCGATCCGACCGGCCCGGCCGTGGGGCTGTGGCAGGCCAACCGCCACATCGGCGCGACGCTGGTCGGCGAGCCAGGCGCGCCTATCTGGAATGAATTGATCACGGACAAGCCGGAATCGGCGCTGGCCTTCTATGAGGCCGTGGTCGGCTTGACGCACTCCACTGTGGAGATGGCACCAGGTCAGAAGTACACGCTGCTCAAGGTCGGTGGGAACGATGTCGGCGGTTGCACGGAACCGCCGATGCAAGGTGTGCCTAACGTTTGGCATGTCTACTTCGCCGTCGACGATGCCGACGCCACAGCGACCAAGGCGGCCGAGGGGGGCGGGCAGGTCATGGTCCAGCCGTTCGACATACCGTCGGTGGGGCGGTCGGCTGTCTTGACCGACCCGCAGGGCGCAGTGTTCAGCGTGCTGAAGCCGGCGCAGCAGATGTAGGGGTCAGTTCGCGACACGCGGTCGGGCAGGAACGAGTCGTCGTATAGAAAGGGATCATCGCTAGCCTCGAAACCTCCTGCGCGAAGCCAGGTCCGGTGCGCAGCAGCTTGTGAACCTGCGGGTCGTTGGTCACCAGCTGGTCGGTGACACCAGCGAGGCTGTTGGTCGCCGAGAGCTCGTCTTCGACCGGTGCAGGAACGACAGATTCGTGGAGAAGTTCGTCAAGGCGGGTTACATCGGATAGCTCATCGGCACCCTGCTTCACGAGCGCGCTGCTCTCAATACCGTTCACTTAAGATGACCGCTTAGTGAGTCTTCGTCCAGCGAACGAGGTGCGGCCAGAGGCCCGCCAGGGGCTGAATCGTCGCCCGGCCGGAGCTTCAGCGCGCAAAGCCCCGCAGAATCCCGGTCACCCCAACCTCCCAGCGCCGGTTCACCGACGCCTTCGACTTGCCCAGCCAGCGGCCACCTTCCTGGACCGCCAAACCTTGTGCCAGAGCGAGCAATACGTGCGCGATGTCGACTGGGTCGCCGGTGAGCAGTCCGGCGTCGGTGCACCGCTTGATCCTGCCGACGAAGACCTCTCGCACCGACGGCGACGCGAGTTCCTCGGGGCCGGGGTCGAAATCCTGGAAGGGTCGCGAGAACATCACCCGCGCCAGCGCCGGGTAGTCGAGGCAGAACCGGCGGAACACCGGAATGAGCCGATGCACATCGGCGACCGCGTCGTCCGTCTCGGGGACTTCGAGCAGCCGGCGGCAGAGCATCCGGAATCCCTCGAAGAACACCGCGCGCAGCAGCCCGGACTTGTCGCCGAACAACTCGTACACCGCGGGCACCGAGGTGCCGGCCTGCTCGGCCACCCGCCGGGTGGTGAACCCGGAGAGACCGTCCTCGTTCAATGTCGACACCGCGACCTGCAGCACGCGATCGCGAAGCTCGGGGGTCCGCTGCTTCGGCCTGGGCATCCGGTTCTACTGGACACCGAATTCGGCTGGCACTGCGTTTATTCCGGCGCGAAGCTCCTTGAGCGCTTCGGCGCGGGCGCGCAGCTTGCTGGCCGCATGTGCGCCCAGATTGAGCTTGGTGAATTCGAGGGCGGCCTCCTCGGCACGACTGAGCACCCGCTCGGGCAGGTCGATCTCGTCGATAAATCCCGCGGCCAGGGCGCTCTCGCCGAAGAACACCTTGGATAGCCCGACCGACTGCTGATAAGCCGACGGCGTGAGACGGAGTTTCATGACCGCCAAGGCCGCGTACGGTAGGACTATTCCGATGGCGACCTCATTGGCCTGAATGTTGTATCCCGGCGCGGCGATTCGGTGATCGCCACTACACAACAGGAATGACCCCATCGCGATGGC
Organism: Mycobacterium sp.; assembly: GCA_035472875.1. Taxonomy (GTDB): domain Bacteria; phylum Actinomycetota; class Actinomycetes; order Mycobacteriales; family Mycobacteriaceae; genus Mycobacterium. Next base: position 7,588 of record DATIOT010000049.1, on the reverse strand, counting down.
CGGGCCGGTGCACGCCATGACCACCGGCTTGGGGTAGGACAGCAGCCTGTACGACAGTTCGAATCCGCCTCTGAGCATGTCGATCGCCGGCTGCACCTCGCCGGCGGTCAAGATCTTCAGGTCAAACCCACCGCTGAACACCCGGTGGTTGCCGGCGATTACCACCGCGCCGACGTCGTCGCGATCGGCGTTGTCGAGTGCCTCGTTGAGGGCCTGCTGCATGGTCGGCCCCAGCGCATTGACCTTTCCGTCGTCCATCGTGATCACCGCGATGGACTCGTCGCGACGATAGGTGACCGGTCCGCTCATGATGCTCCTTCGGCCGCAGCGTCGTATTGATTTGTATCGACGTTACGGAACAAGGTTACGAAATACAAGAGACGATCTCATCCGCGGTGGTTGGCGCGGTGAGGCGCCGCGCCGCTTGCACCTTCGCCTTGTTCGAGCGGACGCACGCCGTCATGGGCGGCGATGGGCTCGTTCACTGTGCGGTTCAGCTGGGCCAGCGCGGCGGTCATCTGGTCGGGCTGGGTTTCCCACAACCACGTCGAGCCCTCGACGTCGGCCAGCAGCAGCGTCACCGTTCCGGTCGGCAGCAACTCGCTCAGCCCCAAATCGTTGGCGTGGATTTTATGGGCGGTTGCCTACGCGATTTGACACGATATCGAGGTGAGCGACGGTCGATTGCGCTCGACGAGAGATGGTGAAGGCCGCTCGACGGAAGCGGCGTCGATCGACGAGTTGCTGGATCGCGCGGTTGCGGCGATCAACCGCGGTGATCGCGCTGCCTTGACGGCTTTGGCGGGCCAGGTGCTGGCCGCCGACAGCGCGAACGCCGAGGCCGAGGACTTGTTGGCCGCGCCGAGCGATCCGGGTGAGATCCGGCGGTTGACCATTTTCTTTGCCGATCTGGTCGATTCGACGGCGTTGTCGACTCGGGTGGAGCCCGAGACGTATCGCCTCATGGTGGGTCGGTATCGCGAGCAGGTGCTGCGCGCCGTGAACCGCTACGAGGGTCACATCGGCTCCACGAAAGGTGACGGACTGCTGGCGGTGTTCGGTCACCCGATCGCTCACGAGGATGATGTGCGCCGGGCGGTACAGGCCGGGCTCGAAATCACCCGCGAGGTGGCACGACTCAGCGATCAGGCGCGGCGCCGCTTCGGGATCGAGATCAACGTCCGGGTTGGGGTACACCGGGGGCTGGTGTATCTGGACACCGCCCAAGACGACGTCTACGGGCTGGCGGCCAACCTGGCTGCGAGGGTCTCAGGCCTGGCCCCACCGGGCGCGGTAGTGGTTTCCGAAGCGGTTGAGGCGTTGATACGCAACCACTTTGAACTGGAGGCCCGCCCCGCGGCGCCGGTAAAGGGCGTCGAGGAACCGATCACCCATTACTGCGTGGTGGCCGAGTGTGCGCCGTCGCGCAGGTCGGGTCAAGGTCCGCTGGTCGGCCGCGACGACGAGTTGGCACAGCTGGAACAGTCATGGGCGCAAGCGCAGGCCTGCACGTTGAGCACTCCCGGCGTGGTGTTTCGCGGCGAGCCCGGAATTGGGAAGTCCCGGCTGGCGGTCGCGGCCACCCAGCTGGTCGAGGCCTCCGGATCGGCGGTGCTGGAGTTGGTCGGGTCACCGTTTCACACCGACGCCGGCCTGCAGCCCGTGCGCACGTTGTTGGAGCGTCGCTGCCGCATCGACCGCAATGTTGATCAAACACAACGGCTGCGGCAGTTGGACAACGAAATTCGGACCTGCGGGCTAGATCCGCAGACCACCGTGCCGCTGCTGGCGCCGGTGCTGGGCATCGACGCGGCGGTTGGCTACGAGCAGGTGGCCGCCGAGGGCCGAAAACTCTACGAGCTGATCGCGCAGGCGGTGCAGACTTACCTGCTGACCTGTATCGGCGGCGGTGCCGGACTGGTGGTAGCCGAGGATGTGCACTGGTTCGATCCATCGACCCGCGAGGTGCTCGGCGCGCTGCTGAACCGTGGCGAGGGTCGGCTCCTAGCGGTGATCACGGGTCGGCCCGGTGAGTGGCTGCCGACCGAGTGGCCGCACACGGTGTTCGACCTGGCGCCCTTAACCGACGAACAGACCGATGCACTGATCACCGCACTAGATCCCGACCTCAAAGCCGATGAGCGGGCAGCAGTCGCCGCACGGTGCGACGGAGTGCCCTTTTACATCGAGCAGGTCGTGGCCGGACTCAGTCAGACTGGGGTGCCCGAAACGCTATATGAGCCGTTGTTCGCCCGGCTGCGCGCCAGCCCAAAGGTGGTGCCGGTGGTGGAGGCGGCCGCCGTTATCGGCCGCCAGATTGATCTGGGCATACTGTGCTCGGTCGTGGACCTGAGTGACGACGAGGTCGACGACGTCATCGACGAGCTCGAAGATGCGCTGGTGCTGGAACCGTGTGGAACCGGCAATTGGCGGTTTCGCCACGAGTTGCTGCGCGAAGTCGCCGCCGAGTTGGCACCCCCAACCGTGCAGCGCGGGTTACACGCCAAGGTGGCCGACGTGCTAAGCGGCGGTGCGGGTGGCGAGCCAGATTGGGGGCTGGTCGCCGGCCACTACGAGCGAGCACACCGGTTCGACCAGGCGGCAGCCGCCTACCAGCAGGCATCCAACAATGCGCGGCTGCGCGGCGCCCTGGCCGAGGCCCTCGCCTACCTCACGCGGGGGCTCGCGCAGCTCGACCGCGCCACACCCGGCCCCGACCGCGACCGCCGCGAGACCGCGTTGCGGATGGAGCGAGGATTTCTCACCTCGGCCGCGGAGGGCTATCAAAGCCGGGAGGCTGCGGCGGACTTCGAGCGGTGCCTGCAGCTAGGCGGCAACCTGCGCGACGACGAGCTGTTCGCGACGTTGATCGCGCTGGGGAACAACTACCTGGTCCGTGCCGACCTGCGCCGGGCGGCCCAGGTGGTCAAGTCGCTGCGGGAGGGCCTCGATGAGCAGCAGTGGGCCCGCCCGGTGATCGACATTTTGTTTGGGGCGATGGCGTATCTGCGCGGCGATTTGAATGCCGCCGCTTCCGCCCTCGAGGCAGCAACTGCGGGCGGGGCCGCAGCAGACAAGCACAAGGTCGACGCCGAGTGGTTGCGGGTCAGCGAGCCGATCGCATCGGGCTGCCTCTACCTGGCTTTGGTCGCGCTGCTGCGCGGCGATCTTATGAGAGCTGAGGCCGAGCTGGCCCGGTCGGCACGCCTGGCCGAAGGGTTCGGCTTCCCCGAGGGTCCGTACATGCACGCCTACACGCGGTCCATGGACGCGTGGCTGCGGGTCGAGGCCGGCCAGCTCGACCGTGCCGCGGTCGTGGCCGCCGACATGACCAATGAGGCCGAGCGGCACGGCTTCGATGTTTGGCGGGTGACGGGTGCCACCTGGCAGGCGGCCGTCGGCGGTCTGGCCGCACTCGACGCCGACGACGTCGACCCGACCGACCTCGGGGCGCACATCGCGACCATCGCCGCGTTCCTCGACACTCTGCGCACGATCGAGGTGAACATCTACACCACCGTCTTCGACGGCGTCCTCGGGCGGCTGTTGATCGCCGCCGGCCAACCCGAGACGGCCCGCGAGCGCCTCGACATCGGGCTGTCTTTGGCTCAGGACACCGGGATGTGCTTCTATGACGCCGAATTGTTGCGGCTTCGCGCCCAGACCCGCGACGACCCCGCCGCACGCCAGGCTGACATCAACGCCGCCCTCGAACTCGCCCGCCGCCAGGGCGCGACGTTGTTCGAATTGCGAGCTGCGCTAGACGATTTCGAACTTCGCGGTGCCCCAGCCGGTGCCGCCATCGCCGAAGCCGCGAAGCGCATCCCTGTCAGCTACGAGTGGCCGGAACTGGTGCGGGCCAAAGCCGCACTCTCCGCGAAGTCGCAACGAATCTGAGTTAGCGCAGCGGCAAACTGGGCGCTTCCCCGATTGCGGCTTTCCTACTTAGTTACTACCAAGAAACTACCAAGGTAGCATCTTGGTATGAAGTTGAGTGTCAGCCTGTCCGACGAAGATGTCCGTGTGTTGGATGCATACGTCAAACGGACCGGATTGCCATCGCGCTCAGCCGCCGTTCAGCGAGCGATTCGCATGCTCCGTTACCCCGCCCTCGAAGAGGACTATGGCAACGCGTGGGCGGAGTGGTCGGCGGCCGGTGAGGGCGACTTGTGGGAGGACGCCACGGACGACGGGTTCGGTGATGTTGCGCGGTGAGATCTGGCAGGTCGACTTCAATCCTGCCCGGGGTAGTCAGGCGAACAAACGTCGCCCGGCCGTCGTGGTCAGCAATGATCGGGCCAATGCGACCGCTTCCCGACTCGGGCGTGGGGTGGTGACCGTGGTCCCGGTGACGAGCAACATCGCCACGATCTACCCATTCCAGGTGTTCCTGCCCGCGGCCACAACCGGTCTCGCAGTCGACTCCAAGGCGCAGGCGGAGCAGATCAGATCCATTGCGACCGAGCGGCTGCGCCGCCGGATCGGCCGAGTTTCTCCAGCTGAGCTCGCACAGCTCGACGACGCGCTGCGGCTGCATCTCGAATTGTGACTGTCGCGCTTACTAATCCAGCTACGGGATCGCGTTTAACGTGACCGGCCACAGTGCCAACCTCAACATCTTCAGCTACGACAACAAAGTCACCGTGGACAGTGCGGACACCATCAACATCTCCGGTTACAACAACACGGTCACCTACCACTCGGGCGCACCGAAGATCACTGATTCGGGCTATTCCAACACCATCCACCAGCGCTGACCGACAGGAGTCGCCGTCGGCTGAGACCGCCGGCAGCCGACGCCGATCCCGTCAGCGAATGGGCGACGACAGCGTGGGATCGAGCAGCATGGAGTCAACGGCGACAAGGTCTTTGGGATCAAAGCCCTCCATGTCGGCGGCGAATTCACGGCTGGCCATGAATTCGCGAGTGAGCGCTGCGTGGTCGGCGCCGTCGGGATAGGAGATCAGCGCGATGAGGCGATGATCGTCGCCGCGCTGTGTCCAGATTCCGTGCGTTGTCACGCCGAACGTTGCCAGGCTGGGAACATGGCGAGCCCAGTGAACCGTGGCGTAGTGCTCGAGAGCCCGCGCGGAGCGCAGGGTGTAGATCCGTAGCTGAAACATGCATATACCTTTGGTCAAGAACGAATTACGATGCCGTCAGGTCATCAGAGCAACGCACAGCGCGCAGACTGCCAAGCCCTGCAGTGCCGCGCGCGCATTGATGACTCGGTCCCAGTTTGCTTGCAGCACACGAGCATTCGCTGGAACGACGCAAGCTTGCGCGGCGGCGGTGAGTTGTCGGTTGATCGGCGCGCTCACCCGCAGGTACAGCACGAGCCAGACCAGCAGCAGCGCCAGCGCTGTGGCCGCCAAAATGGCCGTGGTCGATCGGCCGGCCGCGGCCGCGATTGCGGCGCTGGCCGCCGCGGCGATCATCCCGAGCACGCCGGGAAGCGGCATCCGCCGGTCACCATAGCGATGCACATTGCCCATCACGGCGACCAGCGCCCGGTCGTCGATGAGGGCCAACGCCGGTCGTTGCACCATCGCGCAGAACACGTCGGTGCCGAAGACCACTGCGGTGCCCAGCACTCCGATCAGCGCGGCCACCCTGGCGAGTTCTGTCATGCCGCACCTCCCAGTGCCGCCTGGGGCAGCGCGCCCATCTGCTGAAGCAGCTGCAGGGTGTTGAGCTCATCCCAGTGCTCGACGAACATGCCTTCGGCGACCCGCCAGATGTCGATGGAGCGCATCTCGACGGGTTGCCCGCTGGCCGGAATTCCCATGAACTCGCCGAGATGCGTCCCGCGGTAGACGAAGCGGCCGACCACTCGATCGCCCGAGACGACGAGGTCCTCCATGGTCGCGGTCAGGTCCGGCAATGCCGCGAAGAACCCGGCCCAGAACTGCCGGTTGGCCTCCCGGCCGTCGTCGACGAACGCGTTGTGATTGCGGTAGTCCCTGGCCACGAAGCTGTCCACCAGGTCCGGGTCGTGTTCGTTGAGCATCCTCACGAAGGCCTCGGCGAGGCGCTGCGTGTCGTTCATGTCGTTACCCCTTGTCAGTGTTGTAGGTGTTAGCAACGCTAACCCCATGGATCGGCACTGTCAATAGCTTTGCTAGATTTTCTAGCGGTGCTACTCTAGGGTATGGCCAGTGAAGATCGTCGTACCCGGGAGCGAGCCGCACGTCGTCGACTCATCGTCGACACCGCCCGCCAGCTTGCCGAGGATGAAGGCTGGGACGCCGTCACCACACGGCGGCTGTCTACTGAGATCGAGTACAGCCAACCCGTTCTCTACAAACACTTTTCGGGCATGGATCAGGTGGCCGCAGCCGTCGCCATCGACGGCTTTGGCGAGCTGGCTCGGCTACTTCGCACGGCCCGCAACGATGCCAAAACACCCAACGATGCGCTGACCAGGATGGCGCGCGCCTATCTCGACTTCGCCCGCGACAACCCTGCCGTCTACGACGCGATGTTCACCGTCCGCACCACGCTGCGCTTCGCTGAAGAAGACACACCGCCTGAGTTGGTCGCCGCCTTCACCGAACTGCGCCAGACAGTGTCAGCGGTCGCGAACGAGGCGGACGCGGACACCCTGACCGAGGTGTTCTGGGCAGCACTGCACGGACTGACCACGCTTAACCGCGGTGGGCGGCTACGTCCGGAGTACGACCGCGAGCGGGTCGATTTGCTGATAGCCCGCTTCAGCCCAGCGGATGGCTAGTCTCGTGGGGCGCGATGGCAAAGTCTGCCAAGAGGATTGGAGGGCAGCGCAGCATGAACAAGGATGAGCTTGTCCTGCATCAGGTTCATTGGGCGAAGCTCGCCGCTGATGGAACTGCGTCGATCGTTTCGCTCGTCTTGATATGGACCGGCCATCGCATCGTGGGTCTCATCGCTCATTTCGTGCCTCCCGCTGTCGCCTCAGCGCTCTTACTGCGAGCCGACACAAGCCCGCTGCGCTCGACCCGTCGAGGCAGGTATGTGCTCCAACATATGCCTCCGGTTGCCCAGGCTGTTCGCCTCGTCGGTGACGCCGTCATGACGGTTGGTGCGTGGCGACGCAGCGGTTTTCTCATCGCAACGGGTGCACTCATCGTGATAGCCGGGTGGTCGCATGGACTGCTCCCGTTGAAGCCCGGCTGACTGCGGCGAGCAGACGCAGAATCGCACGCGGAAGGCCCGCGCAATGCGATTCTGCGTCTGCTCGCCGAAGGTTGCCATCAGTGGTCGATATGACGAGTGATCGTGTCGACGAGTGCTCTGGTTGCGCGGCTGGCGGTTTGGGGCGCCGCGGAGGCGAGCGACAGTGTCCATGTCAGTGCCGGGTGCAGGGGAACTGCGCGTAGGTCAGGAAACCGGTTGGCCGCGCTGGTGGGCATAACGGTCGTGGCCAGCCGGTGTCGGATGATTTCGGCGGCGATCGCGTAGTCGGCGACCTCGTAGGCGTTGATCGGCTGGACGCCGGCAGCGGCAAAGCCCGCATCGAGGCGTTGCCGGATTCCCCACCCAGGCGGGAAGTGGATGAACTCGTGTCCAGCGAGGTCGGCGAGTTGCACGCGGCGGCGGTGTGCCAGCG
>DATIOT010000048.1:0-9410 GCA_035472875.1 Mycobacterium sp. | reverse complement strand
TTCCTTCCCTCACTGCTGCATCGAGTATCACAGCGATTGGGCGACAACACCATGGGTTCGTGCCCGCTACTTGGCCTCATCCGGATTCGCCTCGGCGAGCGCTTCGAGAAACGACCGTGCCCAGCGGTCCACGTCATGGGCGAGCACCTGGCGTCGCATCGACCGCATCCGGCGCCGGCCCTCCTCGATCGACTGATTGAGTGCCGCCTCGATCGCGTCCTTGACCCCTTCAAGGTCGTGCGGGTTGACCAGATAGGCCTGCTGCAATTCGGCTGCGGCTCCGGTGAATTCGCTGAGAACGAGCGCCCCGCCGAGATCGCTGCGGCAGGCGACGTACTCCTTGGCCACCAGGTTCATTCCATCCCGCAGCGGGGTGACCAGCATGACGTCGCTGGCCACGAAGAACGCAACGAGTTCCTCGCGGGGAACCGGACGATGCAAGTAGTGCACCACCGCATGGCCGACCTCACCGTATTCGCCGTTGATGTGGCCGACCTGGCGTTCGATGTCATTGCGCAGAATCTGGTAACTCTCCACCCGCTCGCGGCTCGGTGTGGCCAACTGGACCAGCACGGTGTCGTCGCGCTTCGCGCGCCCCTCGGCGAGCAGCTCAGAAAAGGCTTTCAGCCGGACATCGATGCCCTTGGTGTAGTCGAGCCGGTCGACGCCGAGCAGGATCTTGCGGGGATTGCCCAGCTCGGCCCGGATCTCCCGGGCGCGGCGCCTGACGTTGCGGTCGCGGGCCGCATGGTCGAGCGCGCTGGAGTCGATGGAGATCGGAAAGGCGCCCACCCGAACGGTGCGCGACTCCAGCTCCACCTCACCGAACCGCGCGCGCACACCGACGGCTCCGCGCGAGGTGTTGGCGCCGATCAGCCGCCGGGACAGAAACAGGAAATTCTGGGCACCGCCGACCAGTTGGAACCCCACCAGATCGGCACCGAGCAGGCCTTCGATGATCTCCGTGCGCCACGGCAGCTGCATGAACAGTTCCACCGGCGGGAAGGGGATGTGCAAGAAGAAACCAATGGTCAGGTCGGGCCGCAGCGTGCGCAGCATTTTCGGGACCAGTTGCAACTGGTAGTCCTGGACCCACACGGTCCCGCCCTTGGCGGCGGCGCGTGCCGCCGCTTCGGCGAAACGGCGGTTGACGTCGACGTAGCGTTCCCACCATTCGCGGTGGTAGATCGGCTTGACGATGACGTCGTGGTAGAGCGGCCACAGCGTGGCGTTGGAGAAGCCCTCGTAGTACTGGGCGACGTCATCGGCGCTGAGCCGTACCGGGTGAAGTTGCAGGTCATCCTGGACGATGACCTCGTCGTCCACGTCGACCTCATCGTCGACTACGCCCGGCCAGCCGACCCAGGCCCCGCGCTGGCGCCGCAGCAGCGGCTCTAAGGCTGTGACCAGCCCCCCTGGGCTGCGTTTCCAGGATGTGATGCCATCGGGAAGCCGCTCCAGATCGACCGGCAGCCGATTGGCAACCACGACGAAGTCGGAATCCCCGAAGTGGGAAGTCTTCAAGTGCTGGCCCTCCCCGGGAGCCATTTACGTCTCGAGTTTCGCCGGCCCAATACCGAGCATTGATAAGAAAATGCGGCACTCATCGGCGTCGTTCGCATACGCGGCGACGACGCGCCTGGCCTGGCGCGCGGTGCTGTCGGCCAGCGGCTCCACATCGCCGATTTCGCCATGATCAGATTTCGTAGGCATGACATAACTCTATGCGAAGCTCGTATTCGGCCGCCTGACACCCAGCGACAAGTGCGCTCGGTGCTGGCCGTAATGTGCAAATGGTCGACCCAATTACTCAGCGAGTCTAATAAGCGAGGTGGGCAGAATGACCGTCTCCGACCAAGCCGCCGCGGCAGCCAACACAAACGCTGCTGAGCTGGTGGCCTACGAAACCCTCGACGAGGGCCGCATCGCCAGGATCTGGCTCAACCGGCCCGATGCCCACAACGCGCAGAGCCGCGGTCTGCTGGTTCAACTCGACGAGGCGTTCTTGCGCGCCGAGGCCGACGACACCGTTCGGGTGGTGATTCTGGCGGCGCGTGGCAAAAACTTCTCCGCGGGTCACGACCTGGGCTCGGAGTTGGCGCTGGCAGAGCGGCAGCCCGGACCGGGACAGCTTCCGAGCTTCCGGATAAACGGCGCCACCCGCGATCCGATCGCGGAAAAGACGTACCTGCAGGAGTGGCACTACTTCTTCCAAAACACCTGCCGCTGGCGCGATCTGCGCAAAATCACGATCGCCCAGGTGCAGGGCAACGCGATCTCGGCTGGTCTGATGCTGATCTGGGCCTGCGATCTGATCGTGGCCGCGGACAATGCGAAGTTCAGCGATGTGGTCGCAGTGCGCATGGGTATGCCAGGGGTCGAATACTACGCACACCCTTGGGAATTCGGTCCGCGTAAAGCCAAAGAGCTGCTGCTGACGGGTGATGCGCTGGATGCCGACGAGGCCTACCGCCTCGGCATGGTGTCCAAGGTCTTCCCGGCCGATGAATTGGCTGACAAGACTCTGGAATTCGCGCGGCGTATCGCCGAGCGCCCCACGATGGCAGCGCTGCTGGTCAAGGACTCGGTCAATGCCGCCTCCGATGCCATGGGATTCACCGAGGCGCTGCGGCACGCGTTCCACATTCACGAGCTGGGGCACGCGCACTGGGCGGCTCACAACGAGAACCGATACCCGGTCGGCCTGCCGCCCGATGTCGAGGACTGGCGCAACGCGAAGCCGACGCAGTTAGCCCGCCGCGATACGCCTTAGCCGAAATCGTTAAACGCTGATTGCTGTCCCCAGGGCCATCCGAGGGGACCCGTGATCGCGTCGGCTGCCGCGTGGTTCTATGGCTAGAACCTGTTTCAGTTTGAGAGGGGCTCGGGTGCAGCTTTCTTTCGAAGACCGGACGTATTTGGTCACCGGCGGTGGCAGTGGAATCGGCAAGGGGGTCGCCGCCGGGCTGGTCGCCTCCGGGGCCTCCGTCATGATCGTCGGCCGCAATCCAGACCGGCTGGCGGCGGCCGTCAAAGACATCGAAGTGCTCGGGGCTACCGGCGGCTCGATCCGCTACGAGCCGGCCGACATCACCAACGAGGAGGAGGCCGCCCACGCGGTGGACGCCGTGACAGCATGGCACGGCCGGCTCCACGGTGTGGTGCATTGCGCGGGCGGGTCGGGGACCATCGGACCGATCACCCAGATCGACTCGTAGGCATGGCGGCGGACGGTCGACCTCAACGTCAACGGCACCATGTACGTGCTCAAGCACGCCGCTCGCGAGCTGGTGCGCGGCGGCGGCGGCTCGTTCGTCGGCATCTCGTCGATCGCGGCCAGCAACACCCACCGCTGGTTCGGCGCCTACGGGGCCTCTAAGTCGGCCGTCGACCACATGATGAAGCTGGCCGCCGACGAGCTCGGCCCGTCGTGGGTGCGGGTCAACAGCATCCGCCCCGGCCTCATCCGCACGGATCTGGTCGCGCCCGTGACAGAGTCGCCGGAGCTGAGCGCGGACTACCGCCTCTGCACTCCGCTGCCACGGGTGGGTGAGGTGGAGGACGTCGCCAACCTGGCAATGTTTCTGCTCAGCGATGCGGCTAGCTATGTCACCGGACAGGTCATCAACGTCGACGGCGGGCTCATCTTGCGACGCGGCCCGGACTACTCCGCGATGCTGGAACCCATGTTCGGCGCCGACGGGCTACGCGGGGTGGTGTGAGCCTGACGTGGAAGCGTTGCCGGCATCCCGGTCGGCCAGCGTAGAGACCGCCGACCAGTCCAGTTGCCCGCCACCGGTTGCCACCAGGGTGAGTAAGCGGTCGCGCAGCAGGCTGGCGACCGGCAGCGGCACTTGCAGTTGCTGCGCGGCAGCGAGCACCAGCTGGATGTCCTTGAGTCCGAGGGTCGCCGCGAACCCGGCCGGCTCGAATTCCTCTCGCGCGATCAGGCCGCCATAGGTCTGATATGCCGGAGCGGCGAACAGCGTCGAGGTGAGGATGTCGACGTACTGCAGCCTGTCGACACCGGCCTTGGCGACCAGCGCAACAGCCTCGCCGACGGTCTCGATGGCCGATGCGAGCAGGAAGTTGCCGCTCAGCTTCACCAGGTTGGCGACGTGCGGCTGTTCGGACACCACAAAGGCCCGCTGGCTGATGGCGTCAAACAGCGCAACCAACGGCTCCAGAACCTCCGGGGCGCCCGCAGCGATGACGAAAAGCTTTGCGGCAGAGGCTGCTTCGGGCCTGCCAAACACCGGCGCCGCGGCATACCGCTGACCGGCTTCGGCGTGCGCCGCCGCCAGGCGCTCCGACAGCGCGACGCTGATGGTGCTGGACGAGACGTGGGTGGCACCCGGCGCCAGCGAAGCCACAATGCCGTTGTCACCGAACGCGACGTCCTCGACGGCCCGGTCGTCGGACAGCATCGTGAACACCACCTCACCGGTACTGGCTTCGGCGATGCTGCGCGCCGCGGTCGCGCCCTGCTGGACGAGGGCCTCCGCCTTGCCGGGCGAACGGTTGTAGACGGTGATCTGGTGACCCGCTTTCAGCAGGTTGGTGGCCATGCCGCGGCCCATGTTCCCCAGGCCGATGAATCCGATGTTCATGGCATCTACCTTGCCGCGCCTTGCGATGATGAGCACGCCTCTGCAACACGGACAGCGGGAGAAACAGATGAAGCGACTCGAGGGCAAGCGGATCCTGGTGACGGGTGCCGCGTCGGGGATCGGGCAGGCCACCGCGCTGCGGTTGCTGGACGAGGGTGCCACCGTGGTGGCCGCCGACGTCGCGGCTGACGGCCTGACTCAGACTCAGGCCCGAGCAGACGAGTCCGCAACCGCTGACCGCCTCACCACGATGCCGATGGACGTCGGTAACGAGGATTCGGTGATCGACGGGGTGTGCTGGGCCGTCGAAACCCTCGGCGGCCTGGATTCGCTGATCAACGCCGCCGGCATTTTGCGCGCCGCGCACACTCACCAGACCAGCCTTGAACTGTGGAATCAGATCGTCGGCGTCAACCTGACCGGCACCTTTTTAGTGGTCCGTGAAGCGCTGCCGGCGCTACTGGCGAACTCGCGCAGCGCGATCGTGAACTTCAGCTCTACGTCGGCGTCTTTCGCCCACCCGTACATGGCGGCCTACGCCGCGAGCAAGGGTGGAATCCAAGCCTTCACCCACGCTTTGGCACTCGAATATGCGCGCGACGGCCTGCGCGCGGTGTGCGTGGCGCCGGGCAGCATCAAGTCCGGGATCACCGATGCCACCGGGGGATACATTCCGCAGGACGCCGACTGGTCGCTGTTTACCAGGCTGATGCCGATCCTTCCCACCAGGCTGGAATCCAGCGGCGCCGGGATGGCCGATCCCAATGCGGTCGCAGGCGTGATCGCCATGCTGGTATCCGAGGACGGCGCGTTCATCACCGGCACCGAAATCCGCATCGACGGCGGTACGCACGCCTGAGACGTGCCTAATTGACGCACGGCACACCGCCGCCGTCGATGGGTTTGCCTTGATCGGGTGACGGGTAGGTGGTCGTGCCATAGCCGTAGCCATAGCTATTGGTCTTGGTGGTCGTTGTGGTGGTGGTGGTTTCGTCGGTGGTGGTGGTGCTGTCGTCGACGGCCGGCATCGAAAAACTGGTATCCACGGTCACTCGGATGTGTCCGGCCTGCAGGCCGGGATCCGGTTGGTTGGCGGCGTCGAGGCCGAGCAGCGTGGCCACGTTGCGCGCGTCGGTTTCCGCGCCGGCGCCGTACTGGATCGTGCTGGCGGCCGGCTCGCCAGATTCGCGGTCGCGGACCTGACCCGCGGTATAGCCACGTTTTTTCAGTGCGTGGGATACCTCACTGGCGAGTCCGCTCATGCTGCCGGAGTTGACCACGTCGACGACGGTGGACGGACTGGGCTTGCTGGCTGTCGTGGCGGGCGTGGTCGTCGGAGGCGCGGCGCCGATCGCCGTGGCCACCTCGGCTTTGATCGCGGCCGGGTCGATGATGTTGACGTCCTGGCCGTCGATGTTGTCGTAGCGCAGCACGGGAAGCGTCCGGAATTCGACATTGCCGCCGGCGAGTTCACCCATGCGGCGGAACAGGTCCTCGTCCCAACCGGTTGACAGCACGACATCTTTGCGCGCCACCGCCATCAGGCTCTTGAGCTTGTCCAGGTTGGTGAAGGTGCCCGAATCCTGCAGTTCCCGCATGACCGACGAAATGAATGCTTGCTGCCGGTGGGTCCGGTCGAGGTCCCCGTTCTCCAGACCATGACGTTGCCGGACGAACGCGAGCGCCTGTGAAGCATCCAGCCGCTGGCGCCCGGCCGGGAAGTCGGCACCGGAATACGAGTCGTAGACGTCGTGTTTCAGGCACACGTCCACGCCGCCCAAGGTCTGGGCCAAGTCGTAGAAACCCCCCAAATTGACCTCGGCGAAATAGTCGATCGGAACTCCGGTCAGGCTTCGTACCGCGCGCAAGGTTGCCGCCCGGCCGGCTTCGCGGCCCCGCGTCTCCAGTTCTCTTTGGCTGCTGGCACCCTGGCTGGCGAGCTTCTGCGCGACGTATTGCTTGGTAAGCCCGTAGGCCTCTTTGATCTTGATGTGGTTGTATCCCGGAACACCGCTGAAAGGCACCCAGTCGTCGCGGGGAATCGAAAAGGCGACGACCTTACCGTCGGCACCGACATGGACGAGTATCAGGGTGTTGGTGTTGTAGCCGCCGTCATCGGAATCGCCCGCGTGCAGCTGCTTCAAGATCGACCAGGGCAGGTCGTTGCCGTCCTGGTCTTTCCGTGAGTCCAGGCCGATGAGCAAGATGTTCATGTTGTCGCCGCTGGACCGCGGAGCTTCCGGGCTCAGGGCTTGCGAAACGGTGATGCCGCCCAACGCCCCGTGGGCCACCCAATATCCCGCTCCGGTCAGCAGCACTGCCACCACTGACACCAGCGACATCAAGCCACGCGCCAGCCCTTTACGGAGAGGTGACGGCTGACGAACGGCTCGATGGCGGCGATGAGCACCACCAGAGCGTGCCATCACAAACCTCGACCCATAACCAGCGCACCACTCGGTACCGCAACAGCGGTTTGCCGTGATGTCGCTAAAAACATGAGGTCAAGTATGCGGTAGCTTGCTGTGAAGCCCCCAATCGAGAACGCCTCGAAAGGGCCACTGTGGGCAGGCTCACGTGCCGGCACACGCGAAATCCAGAGCCGCAATCTTCCCTCTACCAGGGCGTTTGGCCTAAAATGCGCCGAGCTTCGGTGCCGGAGCATCTCGGGAGGGTCTCAGGAGGACCACGTGGCTGACGAGATTGACCCCAACTCGTCACCGAGCCGATACAACGCGTCATACGATGCCCAGCCGGCGGTCTGTGACCACGGCTTACGGCGCTTCTGGGACAGCTTCCCGGCTGGACCCCGCGTGGCAATTCCCATCGCCTTGTTGCTGGCCGTCGTGGTCGTTGGCTGCTATGCCTGGATGAAGCCGTCGCGAGACGACTGGTCGCATGTACCGAGCCGACTCGTTTGCCAGGTGCAATCCGGGCTTACCCCGCCGCCGTCGGTAACTGTGGCCTCAGTCGACGCCACGCACCCCCGGGGCAACGTGCTGCAGCTGATGGTCCGATTCGCGCAGCCATTGCCGCCGTCGCCCGGCTACGCACTGACTTACCGCCTCGCCAACAACGGCACAGCGTTCGCGGTATTGCGCTCGCAGCAGGGTACCGATGACCTGGCCATCCAGAAAGCCCGAAAGGCCGATGCCGGATCGCTCCTGACACTAGATCGGCCTCGACCTCACGAAATTCGGAATCGACAAAGGGTTTGTTAACCCGGCGCTCACCGTTTCGTCACAACTCAACGCGGCGCCGAGCGCGACGACAGGGTATGCGGCGCAGATCTGTCACGGCTAGCGAAACCCGTTCTGGCCGAACGATCGTCGTGATCGGGTCTTCGGCGTACGGTCATGCCTAGACGGTGTCACCTGGAAACGTTACCCGGAGGCGGGCAGCATGACTGGTCGCGATAATGACGTGCCGAACGGATTCAGCGGCACGATCAAAACGGATGTCCGCGATTCAGTGCCCGACTGGGGTGCGTTCACGGCCAAGCCGGCGCCACCCGGCGCGCCAAATGTGTTGGTGATTCTCTACGACGACACCGGAATCGCGTCCTGGTCAACCTACGGTGGCCGCATCGATATGCCGACCCTGGACCGCTTGGCCGCCAACGGCTTAACCTACGGCCAGTGGCACACCACGGCACTGTGTTCACCAACGCGGTCGTGCTTCCTCACCGGACGTAACCACCATCTCAACGGATTCGCCTCAATTGCCGAGACGGCGACCGGATTCCCGGGCTACTCGTCGCACATACCGCCGCAAAACGCGACGATCGGCACCGTGCTGCGCGACGCCGGGTGGAGCACGCTATGGGTGGGCAAGAACCACAACATTCCCATCGACGCCTGGGGCGCGGGCAGTTCGCGTAAGGAGTGGCCGCTGGCCCAAGGCTATGACCGGTTCTACGGGTTCAGAGGCGGCGAGACCAATCAGTGGTTCCCGTCGCTGGCCGAGGACAACCACTACACCGACCAGCCCTACCTCCCTGAGCAGGGTTATCACCTGTCGAAGGACCTCGCCGACAAGGCCATCGCATTCATCCGTGACGTCAAGCAGACAGAGCCGGAAAAGCCCTGGTACATGTGGTACTGCCCGGGCGCCAACCACGCTCCCCACCATGCGCCCCACGAGTACGTCGACAAGTACAAGGGGATGTTCGACGACGGGTACGAGGCCTACCGGGAGTGGGTGCTGCCGCGGATGATCGAGCGCGGCATTTTGCCTGGGGGCACCCGGCTGACGCCACTGAACCCGATGACACCGGGCACGTTCGTAGAGTCCGATCTGGTGCGGCCATGGGATTCGCTGTCGGACGACGAAAAGCGGCTGTTCGCCAGGATGGCCGAAGTGTTCGCAGCGTTCTCCGAATACACGGACGTCCAGATTGGCCGCATCATCGACTACCTCGAGGAGTCGGGGCAGCTGGACAACACCCTGGTGGTCTACGCCGCCGACAACGGCGCATCCGGCGAGGGCACCCCCAACGGATCGGTGAACGAGAACAAGTACTTCAACGCCTGGCCCGACGACATCGAGTCAAACCTGGCAATGATCGACCAGCTGGGTAGCCCCAACAGCTACAACCACTACCCGACGGGGTGGGCGGTGGCGTTCTCGACGCCGTTTCGGATGTTCAAGCGCTACACCTACCAGGGCGGTGTATGCGACTCGCTGGTGATCAGCTGGCCCAAGGGCATCAAGACTCGTGGCGAAGTCCGCACCCAGTACCACCACGCGGTCGACATCGTGCCGACGATCCTGGACTGCTGTGGCGTTGAGATGCCAAGC
>DATIOT010000047.1:0-2751 GCA_035472875.1 Mycobacterium sp. | reverse complement strand
CCCCGGTGGTGGCGGCTTCCCCGGCGGAGGCCACGGTGGCTTCGGCGGCGGCGGAGGTCACGGCGGGTTCGGTCACCGGTAGGTAGTTCTCCGGCGGCCACCTGTCACCTGCCGTTTGCCTCCCGCTTAGCGGGACGATGCAGTTAGCTCATCGCGGCCACCTACACCGGTTGTATGCGATGCACCGTCTTCGGCACCGGTTATCTGGGTGCCACGCACGCTGTCGGAATGGCCGAACTGGGACACGAGGTCATCGGGGTCGATATCGATCCGGGTAAAGTCGCCAAGCTCGCCGGGGGTGACATCCCTTTCTACGAGCCCGGCCTGCGAAAGCTGTTGACCGACAACCTGGCTGCTGGGCGATTGCAGTTCACCACCGATTACGACCTGGCGGTCGATTTCGCCGACGTGCATTTCCTGGGGGTTGGCACACCGCAAAAGAAGGGCGCATACGGCGCCGATTTGTGCCATGTTCATGCCGTCATCGACAACCTTGTGCCCCGGCTGACCCGGCCAGCGGTGCTCGTCGGCAAATCGACTGTCCCAGTGGGCACCGCGGCGGAACTGGGACAGCGAGCCGCTGCGCTCGCACCTGCGGGAGTCGACGTCGAAATCGCCTGGAATCCCGAGTTCCTGCGTGAGGGTTACGCGGTACGCGATACCTTGCGACCGGACCGCATTGTGCTTGGTGTACAAGATGATTCAGCGCGCGCCGAGGCGATTGTCCGCGAGCTGTACGGGCCGCTGCTGGATGCCGGTGTGCCCTTCCTGGTAACCGACCTGCAGACCGCGGAGTTGGTCAAGGTTTCAGCTAATGCTTTTCTGGCGACCAAGATTTCGTTCATCAACGCAATCTCTGAGGTGTGCGAGGCCGCTGGCGCCGACGTCACCCTGTTGGCCGACGCGCTGGGGTATGACCCACGTATCGGACGCCAGTGTCTCAACGCCGGTTTGGGTTTCGGCGGCGGCTGCCTGCCCAAAGACATCCGCGCGTTCATGGCCCGCGCCGGCGAGCTGGGAGCCAACCAGGCGCTGACGTTCCTGCGTGAGGTGGACAGCATCAACATGCGCCGGCGCACCCGGATGGTCGAACTGGCCACCACGGCGTGCGGTGGCTCGCTGCTCGGGGCCAACATCGCCGTGCTCGGCGCGGCGTTCAAACCCGAATCCGACGATGTCCGCGACTCGCCCGCGCTTAACGTCGCGGGTCAGCTGCAGCTCAACGGTGCCGCGGTCAACGTCTACGACCCGAAGGCCTTGGAAAACGCCCGCCGCCAGTTCCCCACACTGAATTACGCGGTTTCCGTGACGGAGGCGTGCGAAGGCGCGGACGCAGTCTTGGTGCTTACCGAGTGGCAGGAATTCACTGATCTCGACCCGAACGACTTGGCCGACCGGGTGCGGGCCCGGGTCATCGTCGATGGCCGCAACTGTCTCGATGTCACCCGCTGGCAGCAGGCGGGCTGGCGGGTGTTCCGGCTTGGCGCGCGGCGGCCTTAGAACCTGGACAAACTTCCAGCCGTCGATCACCCGGCAGGTAACCTGACCGCGTGGACTATGCGGCCGCGTTCCTGGAAGAAAACCGCGCATTCTCGGAGCTTTTCCGCGACATCGACGAGACCACGCCGGTGCCGACGTGCCCGGGCTGGACTCTCAACCAACTGCTCCGTCACGTGGGGCGCGGTGACCGCTGGGCGGCCCAGATCGTGCGAGATCGGCTGGACAACTACCTCGACCCCCGCAGCGTCGAGGGTGGCAAGCCGCCACCGGACCCCGCCGACGCCATCTCCTGGTTGCACGGCGGCGCGCAGCGACTGGTCGATGCCGTCGAGTTGTCGGGCGTGGAGACGCCGGTGTGGACTTTCCTCGGGCCGCGCCCGGCGAACTGGTGGATTCGGCGCCGGCTGCATGAGGTGGCGGTACACCGCGCGGACGCCGCGTTTGCGGTTGGAAGCGAATTCGGGCTGGACGCCGATGTGGCGGCCGACGGGATCACCGAATGGCTTGAGCGCGTTGCGATTCAGGCTGGAAACGACGGGGCGGCACTGCCGCTCGACGACGGCAACACCATCCACCTGCACGCCACCGATACGGGGCTAAATGAGCCCGGCGAATGGACCCTCGGTGTCTCCGGAAATGGGATCATTTGGTCACACGAGCACGGCAAGGGCACCGTGGCGCTGTGCGGTCGCGCCACCGAGCTGCTGCTGGCGGTCCTGCGTCGCGTTCCGATCGGCGACACCGGTGTCGAGATGTTCGGCGACGACTCGGTATGGCACAACTGGCTGCAACGCACGCCTTTTTGACCTGGGCCGACGACGTGAGCTGCCGGGCGCACACGGTACGTTGCAGACCATGACCACATCGGAGATCGCCACCGTTCTGGCGTGGCACGACGCTCTCAACGCTTCCGACATCGAGACCTTGGTGGCCTTGTCCAGCGACGACATCGACATCGGCGACGCGCACGGAGCCGCACAGGGCCACGAGGCGCTACGCAGGTGGGCCGCCTCCATCAAGACGACCGCAGAGCTTGGCCGGATATACGTGCATGACGGTGTCGTGGTCGTCGAGCAGAAAATCAGCTCCCCGGACAGCCCTGGCGCCGTCGTGAACGCCGCGTCGGCATTTCGGGTGGTCCACGATCGTGTCACATCCGTGTTCCGGCACCAGGACCTGGCGTCGGCGTTGGCAGCCACCGAACTCACCGAGGCCGACGTCATCGAATAGGGAGCCCTTCATGCGTGGGAT
>DATIOT010000046.1:0-11434 GCA_035472875.1 Mycobacterium sp. | reverse complement strand
GGCGAGCCAACCCACGCGGACGCAGCTGGCGGCGCTGGTGGACGACACCTTGCTCAAGCCCGAGGCCACCATGGTTGATGTGGCCGCACTGGTCGCCGAGGCCACTGAACTGGGCGTCTATAGCGTATGCGTCTCGCCGTCGATGGTGCCGGTCGCGATCGAAGCCGGCGGAGGTGGCGTGCGGGTTGCGGCGGTGGCGGGTTTTCCGTCGGGCAAACATGTGTCGGTGGTCAAGGCGCAAGAGGCGGCGCGGGCCGTGGCATCCGGTGCGAGCGAGATCGACATGGTCATCGACATCGGTGCTGCGCTGACCGGCGACCTCGACTCGGTGCGATCCGATATCGAGGCGGTGCGTGCCGCGGTACCCGCAGCCGTGCTCAAGGTAATCGTGGAATCGTCGGTGCTGCTAGGTCAGGACGCGCGCACGCTGGGCGAGGTATGTCGCGTTGTCGAGGACGCCGGCGCGGACTTCGTCAAAACCTCGACCGGCTTCCACCCCGCGGGCGGGGCGTCGGTGCGCGCGGTCGCGTTGATGGCCGAAACCGTCGGCGGGCGGCTGGGGATCAAGGCCAGCGGCGGCATCCGCACTGCCGCCGACGCCGTCGCGATGCTGGACGCCGGTGCGACCAGGCTTGGCCTCTCAGGCACCCGAGCCGTGCTCGACGGGCTCGGCTAGAGCTCGCCGGCCTGACCCGTCAGAGGTTGGCAAAGCAGGGATTGTCGTTACCGGCGGGGATGGTGGCGTTCTGGGTCGAGAAGTGGCTCACTACCCCGGTAGGGGTCACCTGGACACTGTCGGCGTGAATACCCAACGGGAAGTTTTTTGTCTGGTCGGAGGTGTAGTTGTCCAGTGTCGACTGCACGCTCTCTCTCGGCATGGTGAAGCCGAGCGCGTTGAAACTGACGATCTGCAACTGCAACCCGTTGCCGGAGACGACCGGCTTGGCCGTGATGTTATCCAGCATGCCCTTCAACTCGACGGTGCCGTCGTTGGGATGCGTGGTCACACTGTTGGTGACAAAGGGACCCAGAACCGGAATCGCATTCTGCACCGACTGCTTGATGCCATCAGCTGTCCAGGTGATGGTGGCATCGAGCGATCCGATGGTGCCCTTGGAGTTCGGTGTTGAATCGAGCCGGGCGTCCTTGATGTTGAGCGTGAGCTTCATGCCCTTGGCATCGCGGATCTGATTGCCGGCCGTCGACACCGAGATGTTGGTGTAATGCTTTGTGGCGATCTGCCACAGCATCAGCGGCGTTACCCCGAATGACGCCGTGGCCTGGTCCTTGGCCTCGCATGCCACCGCTTCGGCGACCTTGTTGTTCGCCACGTGACGGACGTACAGCTCGGCTCCGATCAGCGCCGCGATAACGAGCGCAATCACGATGATGAAGACGAGAAGGATGGATAGCGGGTCGCGAAGGAAACGTCGCTTTCTTTTCACTGGTGCCGGTTCTTCGCTGGGAGTGGACAGCCGTTCCGTGGGACCCGCGGGCGGGGTCGGCGGCGGTGGGTAGCCGGGTCGCTGCGCGCCCGGACGGGGGGCGCTGAGCCGCTCAGTCTGCCCCTGCGGCGGCAGCGATCCAGGCACAGTCCGAGGTGGTTGGGCAGGTTCGCCGGCACGTATCCGCTCGGTTGGCCGCTCGGTCGGGGGCTGGCCGAAGGGACCTTGGTTGCCGGGACGGGCCCACTTCGACGGGCCCTCGTTAGGTGGTCCTTGTGGGTTCGTCACCCAACCGATTCTGCCCTATCAACCCGAGCAAAGCTCGAGTGGTTACGCAGCACCGCGATGCTCTCGCGAGCTTCGGCGACCCTGTCCATGTCAATGTCGGCGATCACAAGTTGCGGCTGTGCGCCAGCCGACGAAACCACTTCACCGAACGGCGAGGCCACGAGACTGCCGCCCACTCCGGTGGGCGCACCTGAGCCGGACCCTGGGCCGGTCAAGCTGTCGCCGGGGTCGGCCTGACCAGCCGCGGCGACGTAGCTCATCGAGTCAAGCGCCCGGGCTCGGGCCAAAAGCGTCCACTGCCCGAGTTTGCCGGGACCGGACCCCCAGGACGCGCAGACGACAATCAGCTGGGCGCCGCGTCGGGCCAGCTCGGTGTAGAGCGCCGGAAAGCGAATGTCGTAGCAAATGGTCAACCCCACCCGGACGTCGTCGACTGTGATCACCACCGCCTCGTGCCCGGGTGCGACGGTACGCGACTCGGTAAAGCCGAACGCGTCGTAGAGGTGGATCTTGTCGTAGTGGGTGTCCGGCCGATTAGGAATACCCGGCCCGGCGGCGATCAGCGTGTTTCTCACCCGCCCGTCGCCGGCCGGGGTGAACATTCCGGCGATCACGGTGATACCGCAGTCGGTGGCGATCCGTCGGACACCGTCTGCCCATGGCCCGTCGACGGGCTCGGCGATCGGTGCCAGCGGAACACCGAACCGGCACATGGTCGCCTCAGGGAACACCACCAGCTTCGCGCCGGCGTCGGCGGCCCGGCCGGCATACCCGCGCACCAGTCGCAGATTCGCTGCCGGATCGGTGCCACTGAGGATCTGTGCCAACGCGATTCGCATGGGCGCCAGCTTAGGCCCGGTCGAGCTCAGCAGCCGATCACACCTGACGGGCTGGGACTCAGGCCGGCGGGTTAGCGGTGATTTGTGATCCACTCGGTGGTGAACCGCTGTTCTGCCTCCACCAGGTCGGCCAATTGGGCGCCGATGAAATTCTCCAACTTGCCGCCGATAAGCGGGACACGCACCTGGACGGTGAGCCGGCAGTCCAACCGAGAGCCGGCCGACTCCGCGGTGGGAGACAGTTGGGCGGTGCCCAACACATTCGCCGGAGCACCCTCGATCGATCCCGTGATCGACGCCGTCGCGATGCCGTCGGAGACCGGGCCCCAGGTCTCCTCGCGCCTGATGCACAGATCGCCCCGGTGGACTTGTGTGATCAGACCGGGCAGCTTGTTGCTGCGCACCACCTGCAGGGTGACCGCGTCGATGGTGCCGTCGTTTCCCGACTCGCCACCGACCCGCAGCGACTCCAGCTTCGCGTCGTCGACACCGGAGCGGGCCAGCCTGGCCAGCCAGTAATCCTCCTCGCTGTAAGCCTGAAGAACCTCTTCGACGCTGCCCTCGGAGTCGGCGGACACGTCGAATGAACGGGGCATAGCTGGTCAGGCTACCGTTACGGGCCGTGGTCGGTTCGCTCTTTGCCGGTGCGCATCTTGCCGAAGCGGTGCCGCTGGCACCGTTGACCACGTTGCGGGTCGGACCCGTGGCACGACGCCTTGTGACGTGCACCCGCACCGAACAGGTGATCGCCGTTTTGCGGCAGCTGGACGCGGCAGCCTCCAGCGGGGACGGTGGCCCGCCACTGGTGTTTTCCGGCGGCTCCAACCTGGTGATCGCCGAGACACTGACCGACCTGACCGCGGTGCAGTTGGCCAGCAACGGGATCACCATCGACGGCAACCTGGTGCGCGCGGAGGCGGGCGCGGTGTGGGACGACGTGGTGGTTGCGGCCATCGAGCACGGTCTGGGCGGGCTGGAATGCCTATCCGGCATCCCCGGATCGGCCGGGGCCACCCCGGTGCAGAATGTCGGAGCCTATGGCGCCGAAGTGTCGGACACCATCACCCGGGTCCTGCTGCTGGATCGGCGCAGCGGCGCGGTGCACTGGGTACCGGGTGGCGAGCTGGACTTCGGTTACCGCACCAGCGTGTTCAAGCAAGCCGACGGCCTTGAGATTCCTTCTGTGGTACTGGAAGTGGAATTCGCGCTGGACGAATCGGGCCGTAGCGCGCCATTGCGCTACGGCGAGCTGACGGCGGCGCTCAACGCGACCAGTGGCGAGCGCGCCGACCCGCAAGCGGTCCGCGAGGCGGTGCTGGCCCTGCGCGCTCGCAAGGGCATGGTGCTCGACGCGTCCGACCACGACACCTGGAGCGTCGGCTCGTTCTTCACCAACCCTGTGATCGCACCGGACGTCTACCAGCGGCTGGCCTTGAAGATGGAGGGGGCGATCGACGGGCCGGTGCCGCACTATCCGGCACCGGACGGCGTCAAACTGGCCGCCGGCTGGCTGGTGGAGCGGGCGGGCTTCGGCAAAGGCTATCCGGACGACGAGGGGGCCCCCTGCCGGCTGTCCACCAAGCACGCGCTGGCTCTGACAAACCGCGGCGGCGCCACCGCCGAGGACGTGATAACACTGGCTCGGACCGTCCGGGACGGGGTACGCGCTGTGTTTGGTATCACACTCAAACCTGAGCCTTTCCTGCTCGGGTGCAGGCTGTAGCGGTTAAATTCGTGCAAGAGCACCCCGTCGACGACTTGTCGTGGCGGGGTGGGAGTCGTTCTCCCGGTATCTTTATGTGTCGTGAGCACATCCAGCGCGCCGCCGCCGATCAACCGGCGGCTGGCTTTGGCGGCCCTCGGGCTTGGCGTGTTCGCTCCGAACGTTTTGGCCGCCTGCGCTGGCACTGCGACCAAACAATCCCGGCAGAAGAACGAACAGTCGGCGCCGCATCTGAAGTTCCAGCCGGCCGATGCTGCCTCCGACGTGGTTCCGATCGCGGCGGTCAGCGTTCAGGTCGGCGATGGCTGGTTGCAGAAGGTGGCGTTGACGAATTCGGCGGGCAAGGCCGTTGCCGGGGCGTTCAATGAGGATCGCACCGTCTACACGATCACCGAGCCGCTGGGCTACGACGGGACCTACACCTGGAGCGGTTCGGCTGTCGGCCACGACGGCAAGGCGATTCCGGTCACGGGCAAGTTCTCCACCGTGTCTCCCAGCAAGAAGATCGATGGGGGATTCCAGTTGGCCGACGGCCAGACCGTAGGGGTGGCGGCGCCGATCATCATCCAATTCGATTCGCCGATCAGCGATAAGGCCGCCGTCGAGAAGGCGCTGACCATCACCACCAACCCGCCCGTGGAGGGCAGCTGGGCCTGGCTGCCCGACGAGGCGCAAGGCTCCCGCCTCCACTACCGCTCCCGCGAGTACTACCCGGCGGGCACCACCGTCAACGTCGACGCCAAGTTCTACGGGCTGCCGTTCGGCGACGGCGCCTACGGCGCGCAAGACATGTCGTTGCACATCCAGATCGGCCGGCGGCAGTTGGTGAAGGCCGAGGTTTCCTCGCACCGCATCCAGGTGATTAGGGATGAAGGCGTCATCATGGACTTTCCGTGCAGCTACGGCGAGGCCGACAAGGCGCGCAACGTCACTCGCAACGGCATCCACGTGGTCAGCGAGAAGTACTCCGACTTCTACATGTCCAACCCGGCCGCCGGCTATAGCCATATCCACGAACGCTGGGCGGTGCGGATTTCCAACAACGGCGAGTTCATCCACGCCAACCCGGCCAGTGCGGGTGCACAGGGCAACACCAACGTCACCAACGGCTGCATCAACCTGTCGACCGGCGATGCCGAGCAGTATTACGGCAGTGCGATCTACGGCGACCCGGTTGAGGTGACCGGAAGCTCAATCCAGCTGTCCTACTCGGACGGGGACATCTGGGACTGGGCCGTGGACTGGGATACCTGGGTGGCAATGTCGGCGCTACCGCCCCCAACGGCACATCGGCCGGCGACTCAGATCCCGGTGACTGCACCGGTTACGCCGTCGGATGCCCCTACCTTGTCGGGCACTCCGACGACCTCGACGACTTCTACGACGACGTCTAGCCCGGGCGGTTAGCTCGCCTGGTGGCCGACGCCTGGTCGCGGGGCCGAATGATGATTTGGTCCAGGTTGACATGGGATGGCCGCGAGGCCACGAACCCAATCACTTCGGCAACGTCGACGGCCACCAGCGGTTTCATGCCGGTGTAGACGGCGTCCGCGCGTCGCTGGTCGCCGTCGAAGCGGACCAGTGAGAACTCGGTTTCGACCGCACCCGGGGCGATCTCGGTGAGTCGTACCGGCTTGCCCAGCAGCTCGCCGCGCAGCGTGCGGTGTAGCGCGCCCTGGGCGTGCTTGGCCGCCGTGTAGCCGGCGCCGCCGTCGTAAACCTCCATCGCCGCAATCGAGGTGATGGTGACGATCAGGCCGTCGCCGGAGTCGATCAGCTTGGGCAGCAGCGCGCGGGTGACCCGCAGCGTGCCCATCACGTTGGTTTCCCACATCCACCGCCAGTGCTCCAAATCGGAGTCGGCGACAAATTCCAGGCCCCAAGCGCCACCGGCGTTATTCACCAGCACATCAACCCGGCTCAAGCCGCGCGCCAGCGCCTCGACGGCCTCGTCGTCTGTGACGTCAGCCACAATTGGGGTACCACCGATTTCGTTCGCCAGGGCGTTGATCCGGTCGGCTCGACGGGCCACCGCCACCACGTGAAAGCCCTGTGCGGCAAGGTTTTTGGCGGTCGCCTCGCCGATCCCCGAACTGGCACCGGTGACCACCGCGATCCGTTCCTGCGCATTAGCTGGATTCACCGGGACAACTCTAATAAACGTGCTAAATTTTTCCCTGTGCACCACAGCGCTTTGTTCAACACGACCGCCGCGTGTCTTTGCGCGGCACGTGCGTGTTGTTGCCGCGCACTTTGCCGCGCCTGACCCAAAGCAGGTGTGGCCGAAGAACGGCCATTAGGACTCAAACAAAGGACGCTCGTGCGCTCGACCAGTCTCACCCACACCCGTCAGTCGCCCAGTCGCAAAGGCCACCTGCGGTTACACCGCCAGATCATGCCGCCGGCTCTGCACATATCTGACTCAGCGGCGGCGTCCGTCTTCCGGGCGGTGCGGTTACGCGGACCTGTTGGACGTGACGTCATCGCCGGGGTCACATCGCTGAGCATCGCGACGGTGAACCGCCAGGTCATCGCGCTGCTCCAGGCCGGCCTGCTGCGCGAGCGCGCCGACTTGGCGGTCTCCGGCGCTATCGGGCGCCCGCGCGTGCCGGTGGAGATCAACCACGAACCGTTCGTGACCCTGGGGATCCACATCGGCGCACGAACCACCAGCATCGTGGCCACCGACCTATTCGGCCGCACGTTGGACACGGTGGAGACCCCGACACCGCTCAGTCCCGCCGGTCCCGCTCTGGCGTCGTTGGCCGAGAGCGCTTGCCGGTACATGAGGCGTTGGCATCGGCGCCGCCTGTTATGGGTCGGGCTGGCGATCGGTGGCACCGTCGACAGCGCCACCGGCCACGTCGACCACCCGCGGCTGGGTTGGCGGCAGGCACCGGTCGGGTCGGTGCTGGCCGACGCGCTGAGCCTGCCGGTGTCGGTGGCCTCCCACGTCGACGCCATGGCGGGGGCCGAGCTGCTGCTCGGCATGCGGCGGTTCGCGCCGAGCTCGCCGACCAATCTGTACGTCTACGCCCGCGAGACCGTGGGTTATGCGCTGGTGATCGGCGGACGGGTGCACTGCCCGGCCAGCGGCCCCGGCACCATTGCCGGCCTGCCCGCCCACTCGGAGCTGCTCGGCGGCACCGGGCAGCTGGAGTCCACCGTCAGCGACGAGGCGGTTCTGGCCGCTGCCCGTCGGCTTCGGATCCTGCCGGTCGCCCCCGCGAGTCGCACCAATGGGTCTGCCACCGCCATCACCGACCTGCTGCGGGTGGCTCGGGCCGGAAACCAAC
This sequence comes from Mycobacterium sp., assembly GCA_035472875.1. Classification (GTDB taxonomy): domain Bacteria; phylum Actinomycetota; class Actinomycetes; order Mycobacteriales; family Mycobacteriaceae; genus Mycobacterium. The sequence goes on along the minus strand of DATIOT010000046.1, from coordinate 3,843 downwards.
AGGCCAAAGAACTACTGGCGGAACGGGCCCGGGTGCTCGGTGAGGCGGTCGCGCTGCTGCGTGACGTGCTCAACCCCGACGAGCTGGTGGTCGGCGGCCAGGCGTTCACCGAATATCCGGAAGCGATGGAGCAGGTGGAGGCGGCGTTCGCCGCACGCTCGGTGCTGCCGCCGCGCGATATCCGCGTCACCGCGTTCGGCAACCGGGTCCAGGAGGCCGGGGCGGGGATCGTGTCGCTGGGCGGGCTGTACGCCGATCCGCTGGGTGCGATGCGGCGAGCCGGCGCGCTGGGCTCCCGGCTGGCGGATGTCGCTTCCGACGAGTCTTCGGCGTAACCCGGTCGAGCTTGCCCGCACGTTTGGGCCGGGTGGAGGCCCTGGTAAAGATGAAAGCGTGCGGCACGATGACTTCTTCCGGCTGAATGACCCCCGCCGGGTTGCTGTGTTGGCGGTACACACCTCACCACTGGCCCAGCCGGGCATCGGCGATGCAGGCGGCATGAACGTCTATGTGCTGCAAAGTGCGCTGCACCTGGCTCGTCGGGGCATCGAGGTGGAGATCTTCACCCGGGCCACCACGTCCGCCGATCCGCCGGTCGAACGGGTAGCGCCCGGCGTGCTGGTGCGCAACGTGGTGGCCGGGCCATTCGAGGGCTTGGACAAATACGATCTGCCCACCCAGTTGTGCGCGTTCGCGGCTGGCGTGCTGCGGGCCGAAGCATCCCACGAACCGGGCTACTACGACATCGTGCACTCGCACTACTGGCTGTCCGGTCAGGTCGGCTGGCTGGCCCGTGACCGCTGGGCGGTGCCGCTGGTGCATACCGCGCACACGCTGGCTGCGGTAAAGAACGCGGCACTGGCCGACGGCGACGCGCCTGAGCCGCCACTGCGCACGGTGGGGGAGCAGCAGGTGGTCGACGAGGCAGACCGGCTGATCGTCAACACCGATGATGAAGCGAGACAATTGATTTCAGTTCATCACGCCGATCCGGCGAGAATCGACGTGGTCCATCCCGGTGTCGACCTGGACGTATTCCGTCCGGGTGACCGTCGGGCGGCCCGGGTCGCGATGGGGCTCCCGCTCGACGAAGACGTGGTGGCGTTCGTCGGACGAATCCAGCCGCTGAAGGCACCCGACATCGTGTTGCGCGCCGTCGCGAAATTGCCGGGGGTGCGCATCGTGGTGGCCGGCGGGCCGTCGGGCAGCGGTCTGGCCTCTCCGGACGGACTGGTCCGGCTCGTCGATGAACTGGGCATCACGGCGCGGGTCAGCTTCCTGCCGCCGCAGTCCCGGGCGAATCTGGCCACCTTGTTCCAGGCCGCCGATCTGGTTGCGGTGCCGAGCTATTCGGAGTCGTTCGGCTTGGTCGCCGTTGAGGCACAGGCCTGCGGCACGCCGGTGGTGGCGGCTGCGGTCGGCGGATTGCCGGTGGCGGTGCGCGACGGGATCACCGGCACCTTGGTGTCCGGACACGACGTTGATCGGTGGGCGGCGGCCATCGATGACCTGCTGCGTCTGCGCGGTGAGCCGCAGGGCAGCGCGATGAGCAGTGCGGCGGCTGCCCACGCGGCGACATTCTCCTGGGAGAACACCACCGACGCTCTGCTGGCCAGCTACCGGCGCGCAATCGGTGACTTCGCCGCGGAGCGCCAGCGCCGGGTCCGTGACCGGGTGGCGGCGCGCAAGCCCCGCCGCTGGACCTCGCGTCGCGGGGTAGGCGCATGACATCCACCGTGCAGCGGGTGATCGAGCATGCCCTGCAGGCCAGTGACCTGAGGTACTCGAAACACGCTGGGGCGCACGGCGGTCCGTCGGGCCTGATTGTGGAGCTGCCCGGTGAGCGCAAGCTCAAGACCAACACAATCCTGAGCATCGGCGAGCATTCGGTGCGGGTCGAGGCGTTCGTGTGCCGCAGGCCCGACGAGAATCACGAGGGCGTCTACCGGTTTTTGCTCAGGCGCAACCGCCGGCTCTATGGGGTCGCCTACACGCTGGACAACGTCGGCGATATCTACCTGGTTGGCCGGATGTCGCTGGCCTCGGTCGACGCCGAGGAGATCGACCGGGTGCTCGGACAGGTACTCGAAGCGGTGGATTCGGACTTTAATACGTTGCTGGAGTTGGGTTTTCGCTCGTCGATCCAAAGGGAGTGGGACTGGCGGGTATCTCGCGGAGAGTCACTGAAGAACCTGCAGGCCTTCGCCCACCTGATCGACGACGACGATGACGACGGTGACGACGGCGACCGCGCGCGCCCGTGAAATGCTAGGCCAATGCAACAGGGAAACACTGCCACGTTGGTGCTGCTCCGCCATGGCGAGAGCGATTGGAATCCCCTCAACCTGTTCACCGGCTGGGTCGACGTCGGGCTGACCGAAAAGGGCCGGGCCGAAGCGGTTCGAAGTGGCGAGCTGATCACCGAACACGACCTGTTGCCCGACGTGCTCTACACGTCGATGTTGCGACGCGCGATCACCACCGCGGACCTTGCGCTGGACACCGCGGATCGGCTGTGGATTCCAGTGCGGCGCAGCTGGCGGCTGAACGAACGCCACTACGGCGCGCTTCAGGGTCTGGATAAGGCCGAAACCAAGGCCCGCTACGGCGAAGAGCAATTCATGGCCTGGCGGCGCAGCTACGACACTCCGCCACCGCCGATTGCCAGGGGCAGCGAATTCAGCCAGGATGCCGACCCGCGATACGCGGACATCAGCGGCGGCCCGCTCACCGAATGCCTGGCTGATGTGGTGGCCCGTTTCCTGCCGTACTTCACCGACGTCATCGTCCCGGATCTGCGGTCCGGCAAGACGGTGCTGATCGTCGCGCACGGCAACTCACTGCGGGCCCTGGTCAAACACCTCGACCAGATGTCCGACGAGGAGATCGTCGGACTGAACATCCCGACCGGCATTCCACTGCGCTACGACCTGGATGCCGAGCTGCGGCCGGTGCTGCCGGGCGGTACTTATCTGGATCCGGAGGCAGCCGCCGCCGGTGCCGCCGCGGTAGCCAGCCAAGGGGCCAGGTAGCCTTCATCGGAAGTTTCGTTGCGTGCACTTGGCGCGCCAACCGTGTGCTTTAAAGCCCTCTTTGCCAAACATCGCATGAACGGAAGCCGAACACCTGTGGCTCAGGATGTGACTTGTCCGATTTTGGCCTCGCTCCGCTAGGGCGGCGTTCACCAGATTTGTAGGATTTTCAATGTGACTGTGTTCTCGGCGCTGTTGCTGGCCGGGGTCTTGTCCGTGCTGGCGCTGGCCGTAGGGGTTGCGGCCGGGACCCGGCTGTTGCCGCGGGTGGTCCAACGCCGCCAACGAGCGGCTACCGAGTACACAGGAATCACCGTCGCACAGATGCTGCAACGCATCGTCGCGCTGATGCCCCTGGGCGTTGCGGTGGTGGATTCCCACCGCGACGTCGTTTATCTCAACGATCGGGCCAAAGAGTTGGGCCTTGTGCGCGACCGGCAACTCGACGACCAGGCCTGGCAGGCCGCACAGCAGGCGCTCAGTGGCGTCGCCGTCGAGTTCGACCTGCGGCCGGCTAAACGCGCGGCCTCGGGTCGGAATGGGCTGTCGGTGCACGGGCAAGCCCGGCTGCTGAGCGAGGAAGACCGCCGGTTCGCCGTGGTCTTCGTCCACGACCAGTCGGACTATGCGCGCATGGAGGCGACCAGGCGCGATTTCGTGGCAAACGTCAGCCACGAGCTCAAGACGCCTGTTGGCGCCATGGCGTTGCTCGCCGAGGCTCTGCTGGCTTCGGCAGATGATTCCGAGACTGTTCGCCGGTTCGCCGAGAAGGTGCTCATCGAGGCCAATCGTCTGGGGGACATGGTCGCGG
>DATIOT010000045.1:0-10454 GCA_035472875.1 Mycobacterium sp. | reverse complement strand
CCGTGTAGGCGGCTCGTGAAAGGTGAAGTCCTCCCAGCGGCCCGCGGACGTAAGCTCCGCCCAAGCGCGGCCACGACACCATCGATTCCGAGCTGCGGCTAGTGGCGGCTCTTCGCCGTGCGGCTCGGGAGCGGGGTGGGCCGCTGCCGTCGATAGACGTGGCGGATGCGCTGCTGGATGAACGCCGCGAGTTGACTGCGCGGGCTACAAGCCGCGCCGGGAATTTTCACTCTTCCCGATGTGAGTAACCGCGCAAGCGTTTACGGGATATGACCTGACGGTCGGTAACGCTGGGACCGGCTGAAAGGAATCAACAGCCATGACCACTTCAGAATGTGCCGAGCATGTCGCGCTTGTGTACCGCGTCAAAATCGCCATGATAACTATGCCGCCCGAGGATCTGACCATAGAAGAGTTGCGCGCTAGAGACCGTCATTCGAGGCGCCATCGATCGCGCATCCCGCCCGGTCGGCAACGTGATCAACTTCGCGGCCCGCCGTGCCGCCGGACGCGCGTGATGCGGGTGACGAAAGCCTCGTCTGACGAGGAGAAATGACTCCGTGCGCGTTCGCCGGTATCCGCCGCTGTTGTCATAGTGTTTATTGACCCGGATTACTGGTGGCCTGGGATGGCTTGCAGATCACCTTGGATGCCTTGCAGATCAGAGCGAGAGCATTCTGGAAGCCCTGCTGCATCTCGCCAGGGCTTGCAGGTTCGTACTGAGGGCAGTACGAGACGATGGCACCAGCGGCGAAGTCGGCGCTTCTAGCTCGGGTCGCTCAGTAGCGCTTTGGATAGCCCACCGCGTCGGTGAGAGGTCCTAGGCACGAACGCCGGAACCCAGTCCGGGGCGGCGAAGGGATTCGATCCCGACGTCGAGGGCCGCTTCTAGGTAGCTCAGATCGCCCGTGGAGAGCATGATGCCGACCCCGCCCTGGATGCCGGCGAGCAGCGACGCGGCCGTTCGGTCCGCGTCGACAGTAGGGGCAACCTGACCCCGGCCTTGCATGTGCCGCACACCCGCGGCGATGTCGTCGTGCCACTCGCGCATCAGCGCCGCCGTCACCGCCTGGGACCCGGGTGAATTGCGGCCAATTTCCGACATCAGCACCGCGAGGGGGCAGTGCTGGCCCTGGCGGCGATAGCGCTCGACGACCACATCGCGCCAGCGGCGCCACGCCGCCCACGAGGTCAACGCGGAAAGATGCGGCTGCTGATCGCTGAGCACCCGCTGGGCCTCATGTTCGGCGACCGCCAGCAGCAGCTGCTCCTTGCCGCCCGGAAAGTAGTGGAACAGCTGGCTCTTGCTGGTCCGCGTGCGCGCCCTGACATCGTCGAGCGTCGTGACTGCGACGCCGCGGGCACGAACTTCGGCGGCAGCGCCCTCGATGATGCGCTGTCGCGTGGCGCCGCCCTTCGCCGTCAGATTCTGGACTTGCAAGTCCAATTTCGATAGCGGAGCATGTGGACTCATGAGTCCAAACACTACCCGCTTGGCCGGCCGCACCGCGCTCGTCACCGGCTCGACTGGCGGCCTCGGCGCGGCCTTCGCGACCGCCCTGGCAGAACAGGGAGCATTCGTCATCGTCACCGGCCGCGACGCTGCCCGCGGCCGGGGCATCGTCGACCGGGTCGAATCGAGCGGAGGTTCGGCCGCGTTCGTCGCCGCCGACCTCGGCGCCGGCGCCGCGCAGGTGCGACGACTCGCCGACGAGGCGACCGCCTCGGCCGGTGGCCGCATCGACATCCTGGTCAACAACGCCGCGATGCTGATCACACCGACGCCAACCGCGGAGGTGCCGGAGAAGCTGGTGCGCGACGCGTTAGCCGTCAACGTCACCGCGCCGTTCCTGCTCACCGGGGTGATCGCGCCCGCGATGGCCGAACGCGGCGCAGGATCGATCATCAACATCGGGTCCATCAACGGACTCATCGGCATGGCTGGCTCAGCCCTATACAGCACCACCAAGGCGGCGATACATTCGCTCACCAAATCGTGGGCTGACGAGTACGGCCCGCGCGGCGTGCGGGTGAACACCGTGGCGCCCGGCCCAAGCATGACCGAACGCAACGCGCAGTTCGCCGACCACCTGGCGCCGTTGCTCGCGCGCGTTCCATCCCGGCGGGCGAGCACTCTCTCCGAGGTTGCCGCGGCGGTCGTGTTCCTGGCCAGCGACGACGCGGCGAACATCACCGGCGCGACGCTGTCGGTGGACGGCGGGTGGTCAGCAGTGTGATCCGTGCCCGCGATGGCCGGGCGGCGAAGAACTTTCGACCCGATCGGCCGGGGACAACAATGATGGGACAAAGCGATGGCTGACGATACCGAGGACGCGGCCGCGGATCCGTGGTTCCGCACGACGTCGCCCGAGCAGGCGATCCACTTGTGCAGCACGGCGTTCTACCCGCATCGGCTCACGTTGCTCGATCGGTCGAACGGTTTTGGGCTCACCCAACGCATCACCAAGGTGGGGCCCATCACGATTGGCGATATCACCTACCAGACAGACGTGGCGCTGGGTTTCGAGGAGACTCGCGGCAGCTACCACGTCTGCGTTCCGCTCACAGGCTGGCTCGAGTCGCGGCACCGCGGGCAACAACTGACCTCGACTCCCCTGCTGGGCTCTATCTATCGGCCCGACGCTGAGATGACAGCGACCCGTTGGCCCGGCGGCAGCCGCCAGCTCGCTGTGAAGATCGGCCAAGCCGCCGTCAACAGGGCACTGGAGACGCTGGTGGACAGCCCGGTGGATTTGCCGGTCCCGTTCGACGCCTCAATCCCGCTACCCGGCGGCGTTGCCCAGAGTTGGGTACGGCTTCTGCTGGCGATGCAGCGTCAGCTCGACAGTGCTGACAGCTTGATACGCCACACCCTGGTGTCGGATCCGTTGGTGGAGAGCCTGATACACGGCTTGCTGCTGGTGGCCGATCACCCGTATCGCGACGCACTGGCCGCGCCCGTCAAGCCGGGCCGACCGGCGGCGGTCCGTGACGCGATGGACATTATCGAGGCCGGACCCCACCTGCCGCTGACCACCACGTCGCTGGCGGCGCAATGCCATGTCAGCGTGCGTACGCTGCAAGAGGGATTCCAGCGCTGCCTGGGTATGTCGCCGATGGCCTTTGTGCGGGTGGTCAGGCTCGGCCGTGCCCATCACGATCTGCGGTCCGCCGATCCGTCGCAGAACACCGTCGCCGCAATCGCGCACCGCTGGGGGTTCAACCACGCCGGCCGCTTCGCCGCCGCGCACCAGAGGATGTACGGCGAGACACCGCTGCAAGCCCTACGCGCTGCACGCTGAGCCGACCAAACCCCAAGGGCCGCGGCAGCGTGCACAGCCGTGCAACGCGACAACGTCCGCCGAACGCGAATCGTTGGCCAAATAACGCGGATCGGCAGGCGGGCAACGCAATTCCGCCGACGGACTGCTTACCCTCGCCAGTATGGAACTTCAAGATCGAGTCGGCGCATGCACGCCGGCCGGCCGTGATGGCGGCCGCAGGCCGGTAACCGGCACAAGGGAAGTGATCGGTGCCGCTCCGTGGTCGGATCATGATCCCTACGCCGACGCCGCACTGCTCGACCCGTGGCCGGGGTACAAGAACCTGCGCGATGCCGGTCCCGCCGTATGGCTGCCGAAATACGAGATGTTTGCCCTCACCCGGTACGACTCGGTGCGGCGTGCGCTGCAGGACTGGGAGTCCTTCCCGTCGCGCAACGGCGTGATGATGAACGACCGAATGAATCAGGTGCTACGCGGCAACACACTGTGCAGCGACGGAGCTTACCACGACGCGCTGCGCGACGTGCTGGTGCGTCCGCTGACCCCGGGGGCACTGCGGGCAGTCAGACAGGAGATCACTGCCGAGGCCGAGGACGTGGTGCAGAAACTGGTCGCGCGGGGCACCTTCGACGCCGCGACCGAGTTGGCGAATCACCTTCCGGTGACGGTGGTATCCAGCCTCATCGGACTGCCCGAAAAAGGCCGAGAGCGGATGCTCGTCTGGGCCGAAGAGATGTTCAACTGCTTCGGGCCGATCAACGACAGGACCAACGCGTCGTTTCCGGTCCTCGACGAAATGCTGGATTACGCCACCAACGAGGCCGTGCCCGGAAAGCTCAAGCCCAATAGTTGGGCCGCGGGCATCCACGACGCCGTCGCGCACGGGGAGGTGCCCGCGGAGGCGTGCCGGGCGATGATGATCGACTACCTGGGCCCCAGCCTGGACACCACCATCTTCGCCATCAGCAACGCTGTGTCGTTGTTCGCAAACAACCCCGACCAGTGGGAATTGCTGCGCGAAGACTTGCGGCTGCTGCCCAGCGCGATCAACGAAGTGTTGCGTTACGACGCGCCTATCCAGAGCTTCTCCCGCTATGTCGCCCGCGACGTGGACATGGACGGCGTCGTGCTGCCGGCGGGCTCGCGGGCCATCGTGTTTTACGGGGCCGCAAACCGCGACGAGCGCAAATACCCCGACCCGGACCGATTCGATGTGCTTCGCCGGCCCGGTGATCACCTCGGCTTCGGCGCCGGACCGCACGCCTGCGTCGGCATGAACCTCGCCCGCATCGAGATGCTGGCGCTATTCACCGCGCTGGCCAAACACGTTCGGCGCTTCACCATCCTCGAGCAAGAGCCGGTCCTGAACAATGTGCTGCGCGGCTTCAAGACGTTGCAGGTCGCCGTCAGCTGACCACAGGCTCCAATACCTATGGGCGGGCACGGTATTGAATTCCTCGCATGTGAGCGCGTTCCGACTTCACCCCCGGCACATCACACATTCATCGGTGACGGTCGGGCCACCTCGACCGATGTATCAGCACACGAACAGAAAGTAGGACAGCAAGTGCAACCTGAGCAGCAGATCAGCAACGTCATCCGCCGAATCGCCGGATCTACACCCGCGCACACTTTCGACGTGTTCGGGCCGACAATCGGGTTCCTGAGATCACCAGCCGATACCGATACCGACGTGTGCGTGATGTGGGGTGTGATCCCGCCTGGCGTGACTGTGCCGCTGCACAGTCATGACGACCCAGAAGATTTTTTTATCATCTCCGGTACGCAACAAGTGCTGACGCAAGGGGCGCACGGTCTGGAATGGCGCGACGCCTGTTCCGGAGACTACGTGCAGGTGGCGGGCGGGATGCCGCACGCTCACCGCAACATCTCCGACGAACCGGCGATCGAGCTCGTCATCACGACCACCCGGCTCGGAAGGTTCTTTCGCGAAATCGGCCGCCCCGTAACCAGTTCGCCGCAACCGCCAACTCCCGATGAGCTCGCCCGTTTCGTCGCTGCCGCCGTGAAATACGGCTACATCCTCGGCACACCAGAGGAGAACGCGGCCGTGGGAATCGAGGCACCCGATTTCACCGCCAACGGATGAATCATATCCCGACAGAAGGACAATTGCTTACGTCGCCCAGCAGCTTGGAGACCCGTGAGCGGGCATCTCGTATTCTCAGGACCCTTGGGACACTACAGTTTCCGCTCGTTTTGCTGGCGGTGAGGACGTACTCCGAGCCAGTACGGGGATCCGGTTTCCGGCCCGATGTGCCACTGCAGCGCGGTATGCAACTAAGCCCGTGGGTCGTCAATGGGTTCGCTGCGAGCAGATCGATCACCGAAACGTCCATCTGGGACATCGGCAGTCTCCTCAACGACTGCAGGGCGTCGGTCCTGCTTCACCTATCTGGCTCAGCGTCCACCGGGACGATCCACGCCGAGGGAGCGAAGAACCAAGTCGGTGAGACGCTGGGCGTAGCCGGCAGGAAATTCTTCGCCGAGTATCACGCCGCGCAGGTACAGGGGGCCGCCGAAAAGGTCCTGGGCGAGCTCGAGATCGCTGTCGAGCCCAATTTCCCCGCGCTGCACCGCGCGACGGAGCATTTGGGCGCCGGCCTCTCGTCTTGGATTGATGAAGCGCTCAGTGAGGACCGCTGCGAGATCCGGTGACCGGCGGGCCTCGGCGATCAGCGATTGGATCACGCTGCGGATGAGCGGGTTGGCCAGCACCGCAATCGCGTCCTCGGCGATCGCTCGCAGGTCGCCGGCCAGGCTGCCCGTGTCGGGTGGGACGACGGCCCTGGTGGCGTATTGGCCCACCAAATCGACGAGCATGTCTTGCTTGGAGGGCCACCGCCGATACAAGGCCGCCTTCCCGACGCCTGCGCGCTCGGCCACCCGGTCCATGGTCAGGCCCTCATACCCGTTCTTGCCGAGCTCGGCGAAGAACGCGGCGATGATCGCCTCGGTCTTCTCGGGCCGCAAAACGGCGGCACCGGCGGGCTGACGAGGTTGCACGGGACCAGTCTAACTACATCGAGACTGCAGAGTTCCGACGACGGTGTACAGTCGACTGAACGACGGAACGATGAGGTTCCGTTCCAACGTCCCAAGGATGGTTATGACTAAACAAGCAGCCGCGGCCGACGTCGGCGATGTCTACGAGCAGATGATGGCAATGCTGACCAGCCACTGGGTCAGCCAGACGGTTCGTGCCGTGGTGGACCTGTCACTCGCCGATCACCTCGCTGGGGAGCGCCTCACCGCAGCCGAGGTGGCCCAGCGTGAGGGCAGCGCCGCGGATACCACTTTTCGGCTTATGCGGGCGTGCGTCGCGCTTGGCCTGCTCACCGCCGACACTGACGGCCGGTTCGCCAGCACACCCCTGCTGCAGACCCTAGGCAAAGACGCGCCCGGCTCGCTGCGGGATCTGGCGGTGGCGACTACGCTGCCGGTGCACTGGATCCCCTGGGGCGAGTTCACCACGTCGGTGCGCACGGGTCAGAGCCAGGTCAGCGCCGCGCTCGGCATGGACTTCTTCGACTACCTCGAGCAAAACCCGTCGCAGGCCAGGGCCTTCTCCGCGGGCATCGCCAGCACAACCTCGCTGTGGACAGCCGACGCCGCGCGGGTGATCGACACCCGCGATGTCACACTCGCCGTCGATGTCGGCGGCGCCACTGGTTCACTGCTGCAACTCCTGCAGCACGCCAACCCCACACTGCGCGGGATCGTCTTCGACCGGCCCAACATCGTGGACGACGCCGTGATACAGATCGCGCGAAACGGTCTCGCCGAGCGCACCGAGGTGATGGGTGGCGACTTCTTTCGGGCGGTTCCCGCCGCCGACCTGTACCTGTTGAAATTCATCCTGCACGACTGGCCAGACGATCAGTGCGTCACCATCCTTCGGCGATGCCGGGAAGCGATGGCACCCGGCGGCAGGATCGCGATCATCGAACTGGTCCTCGGCGAGCTCAGTGATCCTGGTTTCGGAGCGGTGATGGACATGAACATGCTCGCGGCCAGCCCCGGCCGGGAACGCTCCCTCGACGAGTACGACGCGCTGCTGGCAGCCGCCGGCCTGCGGCGCACCGCAGTGCTCACGACCAACTCCCCGCAAAGCGTGATCGAGGCCGTTGCCGCCTAAGACGTGGTGCAGCAGAACGGGAAATGTCATGAGCGAATCTGAGAACAAGAACTCCGAGTCGCTCAAGGCGGTCCTTCTCACGGACCCAGGCCGCCAGATCGGCACGCAGCATTTCGAGGGCGGGACGGTCGCGGCGCAGCCGAAACGACGAGACCTGATCCGTCGGGCGCCGCCGCTGCAGAACGATGTGGACGGCGCGGTCGGTGATCGTGTCGGGGAGGCCCTTGATCGCCGCAAGCGCGGCCATGGCGAACGTATTGAAGGCGGAAACCTCGTGCCTGGGGCCGACGCACCGCAGCGTTGGGCGCCCGCGCTCGAATCCGGCGTTGAACAGTGCCCGAAGGTCCTCATTCTGCTCTGCTGCGCGCTTCGTGCCGAACAGGGCGCGTTGGCCTCGTCAACAAACAGAGTCGGCGTCTCCGGGGAGCCCTCCTCGCCCAGGCTGCGGTAGATCGCAGCCGTGGTCGAATCGGCGCACGGCAACGGCAAGTGGCTCATCTCGGCGGCGAGGTCCAGCAGGCGCGACTTGGCGCAGCGCTTCTGCGGGCTCGTAATGGCTAAACGGGTGGCATGATTCCAGGTCTCAAGCGCGTGCGTAGCCGCGATCCACAGCGTGACCGCAACGGGCTGATGCTCATTGGCGAACGCCACGTATTTGGTGAGGAGCGCCCTTACCCGGTCAAGTAGATCGGCCCCATCGATCTCCATCGGTTCGACGTCGTTGGCGTCGGGAATCACTGCGCCGCTCCTTTCTTGATGGCACGCGCCGCGGCGCTGAGGTCCCCGTTGTGGTTCAGGACTCCGAAAGCGCGGAATTTCGTGTAACCGTGCGGGTTTCCCGACTCGGTCGGCTCGAACGGCGTGTTGGTGCTGTAGACGAACAACTGCCCCTAACAGATCGTGGCCGAGTGCGGTGCGCTGGCGTCGAGATGACGCCAGCGGGCGCCGTCTTCGTCTCCGTCGGGGTCGAGGCAGTCCCAGCCGTGCGGCGAGAGAATCCGCTCCCAGGTGGTCGCCGCAGTGAACGCATCGGCCAGGGACGGGCCGCAATGGTGGCGCAGCGAGATTGGGCGCCGAGGTTTGGGTTTCACCGTGACGAGATCGACGAACCACTCCGGCGGGGCCGCGATCGGACCATCAAACCCCACATAAGGCTTGCCGGAGTCGGGATGGATCGACCGAGCCATCGGTTTTCGAAGACAGTGGGCAGATGCGTGATTTCGTGCACGTAGACGACGTCGCTTCCGCCCACGTGGCGGCCATCAACCGCGACGTCCCCGGCTCCGTCGCGGTGAACGTGTGCCCGGGCCAACCTATTCGATTCTGGAGGTGGTCGAGCAGCTGTCCGCCTCGGGTGGCGGTCCGGCGCCGCGAATCGCCCGTCAGTATCGCAGCGGGGACATCCGCCATATCGTCGCCGACCCGGCTCGCGCGCCGGAGGTCCTCGGGTTTGCCGCGAGGGTGGAGCCGCGCGTGGGTCTGCGCCAGTGGGCTGCTTCGTGATTGACGCAAACCGACGCCGAATCGGCTGGAAAACATTGACCGGCGTCGTTATCGTCGCGCTCGTGGTGAACGGACTGATCGCGACTCTGTGGTCACAACAGCGGCGGCTCATCTACTTCCCGACGCGCGGTCCCGTGCCGTCGGCGGCGACCATGATGCGCGGCGCACAGGACGTCGTGCTGGAGACCGCCGACGGGCTTCGGCTCGGTGCCTGGTATCTCCCTGGACCAGGTCGGGGGCCAGCGGTACTGGTGTGTAACGGCAACGGCGGCGACCGCGCCGGGCGGGCGCCGCTGGCGATCGCATTACACCGCGCCGGCTTCTCGGTGTTGCTTTTCGACTACCGCGGCTACGGAGAGAACCCCGGGCACCCCCGCGAGGAGGGCTTGGCTCTCGACGCGGTCGCCGCGCGCGACTGGCTGGCGGCGCGCGCGGAGGTCGACGACCAGCGGCTGGTGTACTTCGGGGAATCGCTCGGCGGGGCGGTGTCGCTGCGGCTCGCCATCGAACATCCACCCGCCGCACTGGTCTTGCGCTCGCCGTTCACCTCACTGGCCGACGCCGGGCGGGTGCACTATCCGTGGCTCCCTCTGGGGCGCCTGCTCTTGGACCGCTATCCCTCCGCCAGCCGAATCGCCGATGTGAAGGCGCCGCTGCTGGTCATCGCCGGTGATCGGGACACGATCGTGCCGGACACGCTGAGCAGGCAGCTCTTCGACGCCGCTCCCGAGCCAAAGCAGTTCGTGTTGATAGCCGGCGCAGACCACAATGACCCTCAATTGCTCGACGGCGCCGAGCTGATCAGCGAGGTGGTGCGATTTCTCCGCGAGAACTCAGTGCTATAAGCGTTCGGTGTGATGACGGCAGCGACCTGGGTGATCACCGCCCCACCCAAAACCTCCAGCACCCCCGGGTAACGCACCTCGGACACACGCAGCTCGCAACATCGCGGCTCCGATCGCCGTCCCCACGACCACGAAAGAACCACCACAACCACTGACCGCAACCAGCAGCAGTGTCAAGCAGGTACCGGAACTGCTGTCGCGTGGCTACCGGAACCGCGTCCCGAACTGTAAAGAACCAACCGGAACCGATTGGTCAAGGATGAACCGGAACTGCACATTGTTGCCCCCGCGACGTGCGGACCGTATGCGGACCCAGCGAGTGCGCCACCCCGCTGGACGACATGAAAATAGTGTCTGACCTGCTCAAAGAGCGGAGCCGATGACGGGAATCGAACCCGCGTATTCCGCTAATCGGGTCAGGGCGTCATTACGTTGGCGGTGACGGCTACGAGCTACTTCATTAGCCCGCGTGTTTTGGTCAGATCGCGGTAAAGCCGCCGTCCACCACCACGGTCGCACCGGTGAGGTAGCTCGCTTGCGGCGATGCGAGGAAAACGATCGCCTCGGCGATCTCGCTCGGGTCCGCGGTCCGGCCCAACGGTGTCGCGGAACCCAGCTGCTCCAACCCGTCGGCGAACGCGCCGACGGCACCGTCGGTGCGGG
>DATIOT010000044.1:0-5274 GCA_035472875.1 Mycobacterium sp. | reverse complement strand
GTGTTGGGACCCACACCCAGCGAGGTGCTTTCGCAAGCGGCAGCTAGCGGCCGGCGCGCCATCGTGGTGCCGGCGTTTTTGTCCCGCGGATATCACGTCCGCACCGATCTGCCCGCACATGTCGCAGCCAGCGGACACTCGAATGTCATCGTCACCCCCGCTTTGGGGCCGAGTGGGGAGATCGCGCGGATAGTCGCCCACCAGTTGATGAAATCCGGTTGGCATCCGGGCGATTCGGTGATTCTCGGGGCGGCGGGAACATCGGATTACCGAGCCCGCGCAGACCTGCACACCACTGCGACGTTGTTGTCTGCACTGACCGGGTCACGAGTGAGCCTGGGGTTCGCGGCCACCGGAGCCCCGGATGTGCATGAGGCGGTCGCCAGCGCTCGCCGCAATGGTGCGCGACGCGTCGTGGTCGCCTCCTACCTGCTTGCCGACGGCCTGTTTCAACAGCGGCTACGCGGCTGTGGCGCCGATCTGGTCAGCCAACCGCTGGGCTGCCATCCCGGGCTGGCACGGCTGATCGCAAACCGATTCCGTAGGGCTGTGCCGCACGGCAGTCAACGACCGCGAGTCCGCGCGAATTTCGTAGGGCACAACGGCTTGCAAGCGAGGCACGCCGAGGCCAGCAACGCTTGATCTTTGCTCGCTTACAGGCGATCCTGACACCATGCCCCGTCGCGAAGAGCCATCGCGTGGGCTTCTTGACCCGGTCGCGAAGATGCTGCGTTTGCCATTCGGCACACCGGAGTTCATCGACCGAATTGTCACCGGTGGGGTCAATCAGGTGGGCCGCCGGACGTTGCACATGCTGATCACCACGTGGGATGCGGCCGGCGGTGGCCCCTTCGCCGCCAGCGCGATCGCATCCACGGGACTGGCTAAGACCGCCGAAATCGTGCAGGGCATGTTCATCGGCCCGGTTTTCGGCCCGCTGCTGAAAATCCTCGGAGCCGACAAGGTCGCCATACGGGCGTCGTTGTGCGCCTCTCAGCTAGTGGGCCTGGGCATCATGCGCTACGGCGTGCGCTCCGAGCCGCTGCACTCAATGTCGGTGGACGCACTCGTCGACGCGATCGGCCCGACGATGCAGCGCTACCTTGTCGGCGATATCGACTAGGCAGCGATCCGCGCGATCTGGATGTGTCCCTCGGGTGTGATACGAACCTGGTACACCGGCACCGACACCCTTGGGTCGTCCAGACAAGAACCGTCCTCGAGCGCGAAAGCCTGCTTGAGGATGGGCGATTGGACCGTGGCACGCCCTCCGCGGTCTCCGACGATGCCGCGCGATATCACTGCTGCGCCGGAGAACGGGTCGATGTTGCCGACCGCGTGGACCGAGCCGTCGTCCAGCCGGAACAACGCCGCCTGGGAGCCATCATCAAGCAGCACGCCGACGCCACGCCCCGGTATCAGGCGGTCGTAGGTGCAGGCGGTCGTCCACACCTGAATGTCGTTGAGAAGTGTCACAATGCCTCCTAGTCTCCTCCGGAGATCCCTGCGCGGACCCGCGGCATGCCAATGGGCACCGGCACTTTGCGCCCGGCACGCTCGGTGAATGTCACCGTCGAGTCGACGGCATCCGGGGCGTTGACGAAGGAGACGAACCGCGACAGCTTGTCCGGATCCTCCAGCACGCCCTTCCATTCGCACTTGTAGTTCTGCACATGCCGCTCCATCGCGGCCTCGAATTCCTCAGCCAGTCCCAGCGAGTCGTCGCACACGACCTCGCGCACGTGGTCCAGCCCGCCCTCGAGCGATTCGACCCACGGCGCGGTGCGCTGCAGCCGGTCGGCGGTGCGGATGTAGTACATCAAGAACCGGTCGATGTAGCGGACCAGCGTCCCGGTATCCAGATCGCTGGCCAGCAGTTGAGCGTGCTTGGGAGTCATACCGCCGTTACCGGCGACGTAGAGGTTCCAGCCATTCTCGGTGGCGATGACGCCCACGTCCTTGCTCCGGGCCTCAGCACACTCCCGCGCGCAACCCGAGACGCCGAGCTTGATCTTGTGCGGCGCACGCAAGCCCCGGTAGCGCAGTTCCAAGTCGATGGCCAGCTGCACCGAATCCTGCTGACCGTAGCGGCACCAGTCACTGCCGACGCAGCTCTTCACGGTGCGCAATGCCTTGCCGTAGGCGTGGCCGGATTCCATGCCGCCGTCGACCAGGCGCTTCCAGATCTGCGGCAGCTGATCCACGCGCGCACCGAACATGTCGATCCGCTGGCCGCCGGTGATCTTGGTGTAAAGCCCAAAGTCTTTCGCGATCTGGCCGATCAGAATCAGATGCTCCGGCTTGATGTCGCCTCCAGGGACCCGCGGCACCACCGAGTAGCTGCCGTTCTTCTGGATGTTGGCCAGGAAGTGGTCATTGGAATCCTGCAGCGAGGCTTGCTCGCCGTCGAGAATGTGGTCCGAGCCGGTGGAGGCAAGGATGGAGGCAACGACGGGTTTGCAGATGTCGCAACCCTTTCCACGACCGAAGCGCTCCAGCAGGCCCGAGAAAGTCCGGATTTCGGTGGCGGTGATGATTTCGAATAGTTCGGCCCGCGATTGGCTGAAGTGCTCGCACAGCGCCTTGGATTGTTCCACACCCTCGGCTTCCAGCAGCTGTTTGAGCAGGGGCACGCACGACCCACACGACGTGCCGGCCGCCGTACACGATTTGAGCGAGGGAACATCGCCGCACCCATCGGCGATCGCGCCCTTCAGATCACCCTTGGTGACGTTGTTGCACGAGCAGATCTGCGCCGAATCCGGCAGCGCCCCAACGCCCAAAGCCGAAGTGCCGCCGCCGGACTGCGCCGGCGCGATCAGGGCAAGCGGATCCCCGGGCAGCGCGCTGCCGACCATGGGCCGCAACACCCCGTATGACGAGGCGTCGCCCACCAGCACCCCCCCGAGGAGGGTTTTAGCGTCGTCGGAGAGCACCAGCTTGGCGTAGGTTCGCTTCACCGCGTCGTTGATAGCAACCTCGAGACAGTTTTCGGTTGTCCCCATTGCGTCACCAAAGCTGGCGACGTCGACACCCAGCAGTTTGAGCTTTGTCGACAGGTCCGCATCTGGAAACTCGGCCGCGCCGCCCAGCACCCGGTCCGCCACAACCTCAGCGGAGGTGTACCCGGGTCCGACCAGGCCATAGCATCGCCCCTCGATGGCGGCGACCTCACCGACGGCGTAGACGTCAGGATCATTTGTCTGGCAGGACAAGTCGGTGAGCACACCGCCCCGCTCGGCGATCGTCAACCCAGCCGCCCTCGCCAGCTCGTCGCGCGCCCGGACGCCGGCCGCGAAGATCACCACGCCGGCGTCGATGACCTCGCCGTCGGTCAGGCGCACCCGCACCGACGCCGAGCCGTCCGAATGCTCAATGGTTTCGATTGACTCGGTACCGGTCCTGACGTGCACCGTGATTCCGAGGTCGGTGATCATCCGGGCCAGCAGTGCGCCACCGGCCTCATCGATCTGTTGAGCCATCAATCGCGGCATCATCTCGACGACGTGCGTCTGCAACCCGAACTGGCGCAGCGCATTAGCGGCTTCGAGTCCCAACAGGCCGCCACCGATCACAACTCCCGCGGCGTTGTGACCGCCATCACGCGCGCTTTCGGCGTCGGCGCGGATGGCGTCGAGGTCGTCAAGCGTGCGGTAAACGTGGCACGCGGGCAGGTCATGGCCCGGCACCGGCGGCACGAAAGCGTAGGACCCGGTGGCCAGCACCAGGGTGTCGTAGCTGTGCCGTTCGCCGTCCGCGGTCACCACCGACTTTGTCGCGCGGTCGATTTCGGTGACGCGCGTGTTCAGCAACAGCCGCACCCGCTCGTCGCCGGCGTAGTCGTTACCGGGTAATGCCAGCAGGGCACGATCCCAGCTTTCGGTGTAAGCGGTCAGACCAACGCGGTCATAGGCCGCATCAGCCTCCTCGGCCAAAACCGTGATCCGCCAAGATCCGTCAGTGTCACGGGATCGGAGCGCCTCGACCACGCGGTGGCCCACCATGCCGTGCCCGACCACAATGATGTGACGGCCGGCACAGTGCGCAGGCGGGTTTTCGGCTGAAGCCATGCCATGAGGGTAGAAGCGAGAAATTAAAAAGAAATCGCGGAATGTCACGCCCGTATGACAGCGACCTCACACCTCACGTTGGCCGTTGTGAAGGTGTTCTCTCACGGCGAACATCCAGGCGGAACTTAAGCGTGGGCGACTCAAGTTATTACTAACAGCCGGCCGGCAAGGCGCCGGTCACAGCAAACTCACAACCAAGCTCAAGGAGAAGGACATGAGTAACCCCGCATTGCGGTCGCGACCGGCCTGGGACACCGACCGGTGGCTGCGCGACTTTTTCGGTCCCGCCGCGACAGCGGACTGGTTCAAGCCAGTGAGCAGCGCCTTTAGGCCTGCTGCGGAGATCGTCAAGGATGGCGACGACGCGGTGGTGCGCCTGGAACTGCCCGGTGTTGATGTCGAAAAGGACGTCAACGTCGAGGTGGACAAGGGCCGCCTGGTTGTCCATGGCGAACACCGCGACGAGCGCTCCGAGGAGGAGAACGGCCGCACGTTGCGTGAGATTCGTTACGGATCGTTCCGCCGGTCGTTCCAGCTACCCGCACACGTCACCAGCGAGGCCATCACGGCTTCGTACGACGCCGGCGTGCTGACCGTACGGGTAACCGGCGCCTACGCCGGAACTCAGGCGCAGCGCATCGCCATCACGAAGTAATCCCTTCGGTCGACAGTGAATCCGGCCGAGCCCCAACGGCTTCGCCGGATTAACTGCGTTTGGTGATCTGATCAGAACGCCTGATCAGCATCAACACCGATGACCCGCAACAGGTCTGCCACCTTGCGGTCCAGGTCCTCGCGCACCTTGGTCACGTCGGCGATGCCGAGGCTGCCGAACGCGGCGCTGGGCTGGTCCATCGAAGATGGCGTGGCCCTTCCCCGCGAATACCCCGCCGAGAGCTGCCCCCTTCGCGCGTTCCCTGGAGATCGTCGGCGAACGCTGGACGTTGCTGATCATGCGCGACGCCTTCTATGGGGTGCGGCGCTTCAGCGACTTTCGTAGTCACCTAGGCATTCCGAAAGCCGTCCTGGCCGAACGACTGGCGTTTCTCGTAGCAGAGGGCGTGCTGACCAAGGTGACAGGTAACCGCGGCCGAGACGAATACGAGTTGACCGGCGAGGGCCGCCAGTTGTGGCCAATGATCTGGTCGATGATCAGCTGGGGTAACGAGAACTATCTGGACAAACCCAGCAGACGGACCTACCG
>DATIOT010000043.1:0-1759 GCA_035472875.1 Mycobacterium sp. | reverse complement strand
CGAGCGGCAGCTCGACCCAGCGCGTGATCACCGCGCGGGAGAAGTGGCCATGGCTAACGAACAATACGTCGCGCGACTCCATATTCTCTAGCGCCATCGCGACCGCGCGGTCAGCGCGCTCACTGACCTCCGCGACGCTCTCACCCCCTGGGCATCCGTGCGTCCACACCAGCCAATCGGGTACCGATTTCCGGATCTGCGAGGTGGTCAGGCCCTCGTAGGACCCGTAGTCCCACTCGGCGAGCAGCGGAGATACCTCGTCGACGGTGAGCCCGGCCAGCTCGGCGGTGGCCAGGGTGCGCTGCCGTGGGCTGCTGATCACCAGCGGGTCAACGAGTTTGAGTTCACCCAGCACCCGCCCGGCCAGCTTGGCCTGCGTCCGGCCGGCATCGGTCAACTCGACCTCGGTGCGGCCAGTGTGCTGGCCCGATTTCGACCATTCGGTCTCGCCGTGGCGCAGCAGTGCCAGTCGGTGATTGTGCAAGCCCATGCCGACCGATTCTGCCGGATGACATGCCGTGCCCGTCGGGCGAAGCGCTTGGCGACCGAACATGCCAGGATGGGCACTGTGGCCGCGCCGGCGACGATGCAGAGCGAAGCGATGAGGGAGGAACGCCGCTTATGACAGAGACCCGGGTACTGGCGGTGGCCAATCAGAAGGGCGGGGTGGCCAAGACGACGACGGTCGCTTCGCTGGGTGCGGCGATGGTGGAAACGGGACGGCAAGTGCTGCTTGTCGATCTGGACCCGCAGGGTTGTTTGACCTTCTCACTTGGCCACGATCCCGACAAACTGCCGGTGTCCGTGCACGAGGTGTTGCTCGGTGAGGTCGAGCCTAATGCCGCGCTCGTCTCGACGATGGAGGGAATGACGCTGCTGCCGGCCAACATTGACTTGGCGGGCGCGGAGGCGATGCTGTTGATGCGGGCCGGCCGCGAGTATGCGCTCAAACGTGCGCTGGCCAAACTTTCTGACCAGTTCGACGTGGTGATCATCGATTGCCCGCCGTCGCTGGGTGTGCTCACCCTCAATGGGCTGACGGCTGCCGACGAGGCCATCGTGCCGTTGCAGTGCGAGACACTGGCGCACCGTGGCGTCGGCCAATTCCTGCGCACAGTCGCCGATGTTCAGCAGATCACCAACCCGAATCTGCGGCTGTTGGGCGCGCTGCCGACGTTGTATGACTCCCGGACCACCCACACCCGCGACGTGCTGCTTGACGTCGCCGACCGCTACGACCTGGCGGTGCTGTCCCCGCCTATCCCGCGCACGGTGCGCTTCGCCGAGGCCAGCGCTTCGGGCTCGTCGGTGATCGCCGGGCGCAAGAACAAAGGCGCCTTGGCTTACACCGAACTGGCGCAGGCGTTGATCAAGCACTGGAAGTCCGGCAAACCGTTGCCGACGTTCGCCGTCGAGATTTAGCGGCGCTGCAGAACGGTCAGCCCAGGGCCACTACGGTATCGCCCCGCTGCTCAAACACCTTCGCACCGGAAACGGCCGGGACCACGGCTGAGCTGCCCGCCGCCCGATTGACCGGGATGTAGCGCTCGTTCGCGCCGTGGACCGGGTCATAGACGCCGATCGCGCCGGTGACCGGAATGAGCAGCTTGCCCGCCATCATCACACCGGGCCCCAACGGCACCGTCGTCTCGCCCGCGGCGATCGTGTAGCGCAGTGTCAGGTTGCTCGCGTCGAAGACCATGACGGAATCGCCGGTCCACCAGGTCACCAGGCTGCCCGCCTGTGACGCCACAGCCGA
>DATIOT010000042.1:0-4036 GCA_035472875.1 Mycobacterium sp. | reverse complement strand
GATCGAAGACGATCCCGAGTGGTTTCGTTATCACCAACTGTTCGCCGAATTCCTACGCCATCGCCTTGGGCGCGACGATCCCGAGCGGAGTCAGCGACTGCACCGCACAGCGGCGGCATGGTTCGCCCAACACGGCTACCTCAACGAGGCCGTCAACCATGCGCTCGCGGCCGATGACGCGACCTTGGCCGTCGACCTTGTCGAGCACGACTATGCACGTCTGCTCGAGGCGTCGAAAATGACGACGCTTCTCGAGATTGCCAAGAAGCTGCCGCCGCCGCTGGTGGCATCCAGGGCACGACTTCAGCTCGCGAGCGCCTGGGCGAATATTCTGCTACAGCGCAGGGCGCCCGCCGATGCCGCGCTGAATCGCTTCGAGGCGGCGTTGGGCAGCGCAGAACTCGCGGATGAGTCGCGAACGGATCTTCGAGTCGAAGCCGATGTGCTGCGCGGGGTGGCAGACCTATTCGCCGACCGTAGTGATCGTATCGATTCCCTTGTTGCCGAGGCTTTTTCCCGACCCGATACCTTCCATCCTCGGGTACCGGGGGTTGCCGGGATTATCGCAGCGTTTGCTGCCATTTACCGTTTCGAGTTTGACGACGCGCGAAGGTTACTGCGGTGGGCGGCGCCCTACCAGGACATGATGGGCCCGTTCGCAAGCGTGTACGCGCACTGCTTCGGCGGAATCGCCGCCAAGTACGAGCTTGACATCGCCACCGCGCGACGCGAGTTCTGCGAAGCATTCGAGCTCGGATGTAAAGCGGGATCCCGCTCACACGCTGCGCGGCTGGCAGGTGCCCTGCTGGGCGAATTGCTCTACGAGGCGGGGGAATTGGATGAGGCGACGCGCCTGCTGGAGATGAGCTATGGACTTGGGTCGGAGGGTGGTGGCGTGGACTACCTGGCCGCGCGGTATGTCGGAAGCGCCAAAGTCAAAGCGGCGCAGGGCGATCTCGGCGCGGCGGCGGAGCTCCTCGACGCCGGCATGACGGCAGCAGAGCAGTTACAACTCCCGCGGCTAGTGGCCGCGATCAACAACGAGCGGATCCGGTCGGGAATTGGCGTCCGGCCGGCGGTGGCAACCCGCCTGCAGTCCGCGCAGACCATCCCGCGTGATGACGGTATCGCCACGATAATTGCCGAACTCGACGAGGATTCCGCGGTTCGGCTGCTGTTGGTAAGCGGTTCCGCCCAGGAGCAGGACGAGGCCTGTCGACGTGCGAGCGAGCTACTTGCGGGCATCGATGCCGCGCGAAGGCCGTTGGCGGGGCTGCGCGCTCAACTGCTGTTGGCTGAAACACTGGTCCGCATAGGTAGATCAGCGGACCCTGCGATCCCTGCAGTCGCACGACGGTGCCAAGAAATCGGCTTACCGCGATTCGCTGTCGATGCCGGCCTTGGCTGATTCGGAATTGATTCCACCGCCAGCCAGGAATCGGCAACGGCGTCGTCCAATTCGCGGCAAATTCTGCGCGGCCTCGTACCGATCCGGGATCGGTTTTCCGACAATTCGTCGCGTTGTTGCTGGACATAGTCCACCGCCGGGGTCCCCCGGTCTGCGTTGCGTGCGTGGATTCGGACCAGCCCTCCGCGGGTGGCGAACATTAACGCGATGCGCCGGGCCAGCGTGCCCGCGCCGATAACCGGGACCGGCCGGTCCAAATAGTTTTGCGGAACGCTCACCACAACCGCTCTGACAAGTGCTTCCTACCGGTTGGGCACCAGGACCGGTCGTCGAGGCCGACTTCTTCGCGGTTTGCTTGATAGCAGTAGGGAAAGTTCTCACCAGGCCCTGGGTTGTGCACTGTTTTCTGACGGCTGATGTGCGACATGTGTCCGTCAGCTGATGTGCGACGCGTGGCTGTTTAGGCTTCATTCTGAGCGCGATGTTTCCGCGGGGCGTCGTGGTCGGAGGAGGTCGGGATTGGTGCTGGTTGTCTTGTCGGTGGTTGAGCAGCGCCTGGATGCGGTGCGGCTGGTGTTGTCGGGGGTTCCGCTGGTGGAGGTCGCCGAGCGGGTGGGGGGTGCATCGGTCGACGCTGCATCGGTGGGTGGGCCGGTATTTGACGGGTCAGGTGGCAGGGTTGGCGGATCGGTCGCATCGTCCGCGTTTTCAGCCTGGGCAGGTGCCCGAGGAGGTGGAGACCGCGGTCGCTGAGATGCGGCGGATGCATCCGCGGTGGGGGTCGCGGCGGATCCGGCTGGAGTTACTGCGGGGACCGTTGCCGTGGGCGGATCCGTTGGTGTCGGTGCCGTCGGAGCGGACCATTGGCCGGGTGCTGGCCCGGCAGGGGCTGGTGCGGGCGCGACGGCGGCCGCGCCCGCAGGATTCCTATGTTCGGTTTGAGCGGCCGGGGCCGATGCGGCTGTGGCAGATGGACATTGTCGGCGGGATCGAGCTGGTCGATGGCTACTGGGGTGCGGCGGGAAGCCAAGATAGTCACCGGGATTGACGATCATTCCCGGTTTTGTGTGTGCGCGGCGGTGGTGGAACGGGCCACGTCGCGGGCGGTGTGTCTGGCGTTCGCCCAGGCCCTGGCGAGGTTCGGGGTGCCCGAGGAAGTGCTGACCGATAACGGTAAGCAGTTCACCGACCGGTTCGGTGGGCGCGGGGAGGTGTTGTTCGACAGGAGTGGTCGTCGCCGCTGGCGCCCTGGGCACCAATTACTTGCTCGCGCAATGCAAGAGCGATGGGGCGCTGCCGAGAATCTCTGACCGGCTCGGCCAGATGTGGGCACCTGGAACCTCAGCGCCTACCATCGCTAATCGAGTTCGATGGCAACCGTTTTCACGGCCAGCAATCCAGTACCGCGAAGGATGAGCGCAAGACACGGCTTCTGACCGAACTCGGATGGGACCAAGTAGCGCATCTGCACGGCGACCTCAGGGCCGCCCGCGGCTACCAGCCTGCTTCGCCACTGTCGGCGGCGCATGAAAACTGACACCGCAGCCACCTCACACAACCTCACAACACCCGCCCTCTCATCGAGCACCCCGGCCCGCCCTGTGCGAATCAGATGTGGCGGTACCGTTTTCGAGGACTTGTTCATAAATTCGCACTGCCGAGAAGCTGGGACTCGACAAAATTAAGCATCCTCTGATCGCGAATGCCGAGTTTGTTGCACAGCACGTCGGGAGCGTCTGACTAGCTAAGCTAGCTATAGCTAACCACTATCGCGATGCCGCATAGGGACAACGACACTTCGCGTCACCGGCTCGGGTAGCGGATTGTCGACGGTCTCCGGCACCCAATCGCCGTAGACGTTGAGCGTGATCGTCGGTTGCGCGTGGCCGAGCCAGCGCGATACCTGCACCACAGAAACACCGGCTTGCAACCACGCCACGGCGGCGCTGTGCCGGAGGTCGTGCAGCCGCACGCCTCGCAACGCTGGCTTGCCGTCGCGGGGCGGTGTCGTCACCGGCAGCCCAACCGCCTGCAGCGCCCGCGCAAACGCGGACCGGTAGAACGTGCCGAGTTCCACAGGCTCGGACCAATCGAGCGCTGTCAGCCATCCCGACGCCGGTTGCCCGGCTCGGACTGCTCGGCGTGCGACACCCGGCCACAACGGCGCATCCGGCTCGGCGGCTCGGGAGTGAACATAGGCCAAGTAGTCGGCCATCTTCGCGGCCAGCCAGCCGGGCAGCGGAACGGTACGCCGGGAGCGCTTTGACTTCGGCGTTCCGACCTCCCAACCCTCACCGGCGCGTTTCGACTTGGCTTTTGTGCGCTCCACACGAACCGAGCACTTGGGGTGCGCGCCGACCGGGACCGGCACAAATGACAGGTCTGCGACTTCCAGACCGGCGAGCTCGGACGCGCGAAGTCCGGTGTTCGCGGCGAATTCAACCATGAGCGCGTACACCGAGTACGCCGGCAGCGGCTCGCCGTCGCCGCTCGGCCGTTCGCCACGCAGCGCCGCGCACACGTTGGCGATCTGCTCAGCAGTCAAAGGGTGCGGTTCAAAGTTGTCGCGATCGCCCGTAGCGCGGTTCGCCGAGTAATCCACGCGTTCAACAGGGTTCCCGGCCAAGG
>DATIOT010000041.1:0-2603 GCA_035472875.1 Mycobacterium sp. | reverse complement strand
AGCGACCTGGACGGGCTGGCAGCGGCGCTGCGCACGGCGTTGGACGTCGACGGCCCGGCGGTGGTCAGCGTTGAATGCGCCGCCGACGAAATCCCGCCGTTCGCCCCGTTTCTCACCGGCAAGCCGGTTGAAACCGCTGCCACAGAAGAGATTCCAACCGCAAAGGAGAACCGCACCGATGTCGCTGCCAGCGCTTGAGGATATCCCCATGCCCATTGATGGCGTGGTCCGTATCGAAACCAGCCCCCGAGAAAAGGCGACCCCGATCATCATGGACATGATGCGGTCGGTGTATCCGCACGATCAGGTCTTCGGCGAATACTGCACCGTCAACGACTACATCGACTGTCCACCCGACGAGTTGTTCGAGTACATGGCTGACACGCGCAGCCTGGAGGAGTGGACATACAGTCTGCGCGGTTTCACCACCACCGACGAGCCGGGCCTGTGGCTGGCCCACGACCGGCTCGGCTCCGAGACCGAGATCTACACCCGGACCATCGTCAACGAGCAGGCGCGGACCGTCGATTACCACTGCGCGTGGGATCAGGGCAAGCACCTGTGGATGATCTATTTGATGCGCGTCATCGACGCCGAGGTAGTCCTCGACAAGCCGGGTTCGGTTGTGTTGTGGACCAATTGCCATCACCCGTTCTACGACCACAACCCGTATCCGGAGACCGCACCGCCCAAGCGCCCGGTTTGGGTTGGCGATTTCTGGGACATGTTCGGCGCAGGCCACCTGCTGGAAATGAAGAACCTCAAGGCAATCGCCGAATACCGCCACCACAACGGCCTGCCGGTGACCCCTGAGTGGATGAGATGAGGACAGCATGAGTCAGCCCGCCGTCAGTCTGATCGACGTCTCCACCTATCTGCCCGGCGAACCGATCGGCGCCGAGTACTACGCGCAATTCGCCGAATCCGATGACCTACGCGACAACGTCATGTTCCGCGCGCCCAAGTTTCGCCATCACGTCGCACCGGACGAGAGTGCGATCGACATGGTCGAGCGTGCGGTGCAGGGGCTGATCGAACGGCACGGCCACGATGCCATCGAAGGTGCCGACGTATTGATCACCCACACCCAGGTACCGGACATGGCGTTCTACGGCGAAGGCGGCGGCATCGCTCACCGCCTGGGCTTGCGGCCCTCCTGGGTGCTCGACCTGAACAACGGCGGGTGCGCCGCATTTGTGTTGGCGCTCAACGTGGCCCGTAAACTGCTCTCGTCGGGTGAAGGACACACCGCGCTGATCGCCATCGCGCAAAATGCGGCCGGCCAATTTTTCGATCAGCCAACAATTCGCCGCAAGGCCCAGTCGGCAGTACCCGGCGACGGGGCCGCGGCGGGACTGGTCACGCTGTCCGACCAGTCGCCCATTCTCGATGTCGAGTGCCGCACCTATGGCGAATACGCGGGAGAAATGACGCTCTCTTACGACCCGCCCCGCAAGTGGTGGGCGGCCGGGCCCGGCGAGGGCAGCATCGGATTCACCGACAGCAAGATCACCAAGGTGCTGGCCCGAGGCAACCGGCAGGTTCCCGAAGTGGCGCTGGCGGTCTGTGACCGAATCGGCCTGCCCGCCAAAGACATCGACTTGCTGGTCACAAACCAGCCCAACCGGGCGTTTCTGCGCAACTGGCGCGACGCGCTCGAGTTGCCCAAGGAGCGCCACCGGGACACGTTCGACGAATGCGGCAATCTGTTCGGCGCCGGGATCCCGATCAACCTGGATCGCGCGATATCCGACGGTCAGGTCAAGGCCGGTGACGTGGTCATGATGGCAGCCTTTGCCCACGCAGGCGACTTTGCCGGCGCCGCGGCGGTGCGCTGGGGCGGGCGGGGCTGATGCAAAGGAGCCCGCTGACCGCCCAGATCGATGACGCGTTTCCCAACGCGATCGATCCGCATGCGTTGTCACTCAACGAGAATCCATTTCCGCCGCTCCCGGCGGTTCGGTCGGTGTTGATTCGTTCGATCGATGCAGCCAACCGCTATCCGGAGTTTTTACCCGAGCGGCTGCGCAGCTTGATCGCCGGCCGCATCGGCGTGCCCGCGGACCAGGTGGTGCTGGGTGCCGGCGCGACGGGTGTAATGCTGCAGGCGCTACAGGCACTGACCGTTCCGGGTGACGCGATAGCCATGTCAATGCCGACCTTCGACGGCTATCCGATCATTGCGGAGATGACGCGGCTCAACTCGGTGACTGTTCCCCTCGACGAGCACGGCCATAACGACCTCGATGGACTGGCCGACGCCGCCGCGAATGCCCGCATAGTGGTGGTGTGCCGTCCGCACAACCCAACCGGCTCGCTGGCGCCGATAGTCCAGCTGATGCGATTCCTGCGCCGGGTGGCGCGCGACACCATCGTGCTGCTCGATGAGGCGTATATCGAATTCGCCGCGCCTGAACACCGGATCGACATTGCGGCGCTGGTTGGGCGTTTTCCCAATGTCGTGGTGGTGCGGACCTTCTCCAAGGCCTACGGGCTGGCGGGCCTGCGCATCGGTTACGGGTTGGCCTCCCAGGATCTGGCCCGGACGCTGTGGACCCAACAGCTACCGTTCGGCATCGCGATCACCAGCTTGCTTGCGGTCG
>DATIOT010000040.1:0-15153 GCA_035472875.1 Mycobacterium sp. | reverse complement strand
TTCGGCCGGTTGATCGACCGCCAGATCTCGCGCGCAGCGGCGACCGCCTTCGTGTCGTTGAGGCCCGAATAGTGGTGGAAGTGCGATTCCGGGTCGGCGAACGCCGTGCCGCGCAGAGACAAGAACCGCGACACATACCACTGCTCGATGTCTTCGATCCGCGCATCCACATACAGCGAGAAGTCGAACAGGTCCGACACCATCAGGGTCGGACCGGTCTGCAAAACGTTGAGTCCCTCCAAGATCAAGATGTCGGGATGGCGGACCACGTGCTTGGCCCCGGGGATGATGTCGTATTTCAGATGCGAATACACCGGCGCACAGGCGTAGTCGGAACCGGATTTCACCGAGGTCACGAACCGCATCAGCGCCCGCCGGTTATAGCTCTCCGGAAATCCTTTGCGGTGCATGAGGTTTCGTCGATCCAGCTCGGCATTGGGATACAGAAAGCCGTCGGTGGTCACCAGATCGACCCGGGGGTGGTGATCCCAGCGAGCCAGCAGCGCCTGCAGCACACGGGCAGTGGTCGATTTGCCGACGGCCACGCTTCCGGCCACACCGATCACGAACGGCACCGGCCGGTCCGGGTTTTGTTGCGGCTCGCCGAGGAATTCCGCTGTGGCGGCAAACAGCCGCTGGCGGGCGGCGACCTGAAGGTGAATGAGCCGGGCCAGCGGCAGATAGACCTCTTCAACCTCGAGCAGGTCGATCTGCTCACCCAGACCGCGCAGGCCGATCAGTTCCTCTTCGGTGAGGGCCAACGGCGTCGACATGCGAAGCGCGCGCCATTGCTTTCGGTCGAACTCCACATACGGGCTCGGCTCGCTAAGCCGCGGCATAGTGCCAGTGTTGCAGGGGCGGCCGCGCGGTCAGCGGCTGGGGCGACTCGATAGCGTTAGCGCGTGTCCACCAGGACGCGGGGTTGAGGTTGCACGACGAGCCTGCGATGCCGACGAGGTGACGGCTTTCCTGCGGCGCTGGCTGCTGGTCACTGATGCTCGCGCCTGGCAGATGCTGCGGTTTCTGCCTCGCGGCTGTGACGTGCCTACACCAGAACACCTCGAGGGATTCCGGTTGCTACCGGGTTGGCTGGACGATCGGCTGGGGGGTGTCGACCTTACCGAGCGGTTCGGCCGGCTGCTGGACCAGCCGCTGATCTCGTCGGCGTTGCCGGCCGACTAGTCTCGTTTCCATGTCAGCCGACTCGACCCGCACTGCCACCTCTACCACATCACCAGGCGCCGAATACGTCGATACCGCGCGCGCTGCCTACCGCGCGGCACTGCAGGTCGTCGAGTCCGTCGAACCCCGCATCGCCGCCGCGACGCGCAAAGAGCTTGCCGACCAACGTGATTCGCTCAAGCTGATCGCCAGCGAGAACTACGCTTCGCCCGCGGTGTTGCTCACTATGGGCAGCTGGCTATCGGACAAGTACGCCGAGGGAACAATCGGGCATCGCTTCTACGCCGGCTGCCAAAACGTCGACACCGTCGAAAGTGTGGCCGCCGAGCATGCCCGCGAGTTGTTCGGCTCGCCGTATGCCTATGTGCAGCCGCATTCGGGTATCGACGCCAACCTCGTCGCGTACTGGGCCATCCTGGCTACCCGGGTCGAGGCCCCCGGCCTGGCCGCGGCCGGTGCCAAGCACGTCAACGACCTCTCTGAGGCGGACTGGGAAGCGCTGCGCGCCAAGCTCGGCAACCAGCGGCTGATGGGCATGTCACTCGACGCGGGCGGCCACCTCACTCACGGTTTCCGACCCAACATCTCCGGCAAGATGTTCCGCCAGCGCAGCTATGGCACCGACCCGGAATCTGGGCTGCTGGACTACGACGTGGTCGCTGCCGCCGCGCGCGAATTCAAACCGCTGATCCTGGTCGCCGGATACTCGGCCTACCCGCGGCGGATCAACTTCGCCAAGATGCGCGAGATCGCCGACGAGGTGGGCGCCACGCTGATGGTGGACATGGCGCATTTCGCCGGGCTGGTGGCCGGGAAGGTGTTCACCGGAGACGAGGACCCGGTGCCCCACGCGCACGTCACCACCACCACGACGCACAAGTCGCTGCGCGGACCCCGCGGCGGCCTGGTGCTGTCCCAGCCGGAATACGCCGATGCCGTGGACAAGGGCTGCCCCATGGTGCTGGGGGGACCACTTCCGCACGTCATGGCGGCTAAGGCGGTCGCCCTGGCCGAGGCCCGCCAGCCGGCGTTCGAGATCTACGCTGGGCGGGTCGCGGACAATGCCCAGGCGCTGGCCGACGCATTCCTGCGGCGCGGCGCCCGGCTGGTCACCGGCGGCACCGACAATCACATCGTGCTGTTGGACGTCACGTCGTTCGGACTGACGGGGCGCCAGGCCGAATCGGCCCTGCTGGACGCCGGCGTCGTCACCAACCGCAACGCCATCCCCGCCGACCCCAACGGCGCCTGGTACAGCAGCGGCATCCGGTTCGGCACCCCGGCGCTGACCACTCGCGGCTTCGGTGCCGCCGAATTCGACCGGGTTGCCGAGCTGGTGGTCGACGTGCTGACCAACACAGCACCAGAGGGCACCTCCAAGGCCAAGTACTCACTGGCCGACGGCACCGCCGAACGGGTCAACGCCGCCGCCGCCGAACTGCTGGCCGCCAACCCGCTTTACCCGGGCCTCACGCTCTAGGTACACCCGGCGGGCCGGACGTGGCTCACCCGCCTGGCTAGGGACTTCCCGCTCTATGAGGGGCTCGAGGACTGGAGCCTCGTCGATCGCTGACGCCGCGACACGAGCCGTCTGATTTCACGAAAGCTGTGTACGCGAGTTACAGTAACCGCATGGCACAGAAACCTGTACCTAACGCGCTGATCCTTGAACTCGAGCCGGTGGTCGAGCAGCTCATGGACCGCCACCTCGACACCGCGGACCTCTGGTTCGCCCACGACTACGTGCCGTTCGAACGGGGTGAGAACTTCGCCTTCCTCGGCGGACGCGATTGGGATGCCGCCCAGGTAACGCTGCCCAAGACCATCACGGACGCCTGCGAGATCCTGCTGCTGCTCAAGGACAACTTGGCCGGCCATCACCGCGAGCTCGTCGAGCACTTCATTCTGGAGGAATGGTGGGGTCGCTGGCTCGGCCGGTGGACCGCAGAGGAGCACCTGCACGCCATCGCGCTGCGTGAATACCTGGTGGTGACCCGGGAGGTCGACCCGACCGCCAACGAGGAGGCTCGCGTCCAGCATGTGATGAAGGGCTACCGCGGCGACACGTACACGCAGGTCGAAACATTGGTGTACATGGCGTTCACCGAGCGCACCCACGCCGTCTTCTGCCGCAACCTGGCCGCGCAGATCGAGGAGCCCGTCCTGGCCGGGCTCATCGACCGGATCGCCCGGGACGAAGTGCGTCACGAGGAGATCTTCTCCAAGCTCGTCGCACACTGCCTCGGGTACACCCGCGACGAGACTATCGCCGCGATTGCCGCCCGTGCGGCGGACCTCCAAGTCGTCGGCGCCGACATCGACGCCTACCAGGACAAGGTGCAAAACGTAGCCGATGCAGGCATTTTCGGCCCTGCAGAGCTGCGGCAGGCGATCTCCGACCGCATCACTGCATGGGGACTGGCCAACGAGCCTCAACTGAAGCAGTTCGTCGTCAGTTAACCCAACCTTCGCGCGCCGGCACACATTTCGCTGCTCACATCTCGGGTCGCCCGGCTGGTCTCGGCGCGCCTGCGCGGCGGCCGAGCGACCACGAGAGTAGCGTCATTCTCGATGGCCAGCGACATACTCTGCTGCCAGGGCGGCACCTCCCTCACTACAAGGGCAGGACCGGCCCCGGTCCTGATGCCGCAGTTCCCGCCGACATGCCTGTGTGGGTCCGCGTGGGCTTATCCCGCTCGAGGAGCGCTTCGTGACCGAAATCCGGACCTATGTGATCGACACCTCTGTGCTGCTGTCCGATCCGTGGGCGTGCAGTCGGTTCGCCGAGCACGAGGTGGTAGTTCCGCTGGTGGTGATCAGCGAATTGGAGGCCAAACGCCACCACCACGAGCTGGGGTGGTTCGCCCGTCAGGCGTTGCGTCTGTTCGATGATCTTCGCCTCGAACATGGACGTCTGGATCAGCCCATTCCCGTTGGAACACAAGGTGGTACGCTTCACGTCGAACTCAACCACACGGATCCGACGGTGCTGCCCGCGGGGTTCCGCACCGACAGCAACGACTCCCGGATCTTGAGTTGCGCTGCCAACCTCGCCGCTGAAGGCAGGCGGGTCACGTTGGTCAGCAAAGACATTCCCCTTCGGGTCAAGGCCGCTGCGGTAGGCCTGGCCGCCGACGAATACCACGCGCAGGATGTCGTGGTCTCCGGTTGGTCGGGGATGCAGGAGATCGAGACGGCGGCTGAGGATATCGACGCGCTGTTCGCCGACGGCGAGATCGATCTGGCCGAAGCGCGGGACCTGCCCTGTCACACCGGGATTCGGTTGCTGGGTGGCAGCTCGCACGCGCTGGGCCGGGTCACCCCTGCCAAACGCGTCCAGCTGGTCCGCGGTGACCGCGAAGTGTTCGGGCTGCGCGGACGGTCCGCTGAGCAACGGGTCGCACTGGATCTGCTGCTCGACGAGTCGGTGGGCATCGTGTCGCTGGGCGGCAAGGCCGGCACCGGCAAGTCGGCACTGGCGCTGTGTGCGGGTCTCGAGGCGGTGCTGGAACGGCGGACCCACCGCAAGGTGGTTGTCTTCCGCCCGCTGTATGCCGTGGGTGGCCAGGAGTTGGGCTACTTGCCCGGTAGCGAGAGCGAGAAGATGGGCCCGTGGGCGCAGGCGGTCTTCGACACCCTCGAGGGCCTGGCCAGCCCGGCGGTACTGGAGGAAGTGCTTTCCCGGGGCATGCTCGAAGTGTTGCCGCTGACCCACATCCGGGGTCGCTCGCTACATGACTCGTTCGTCATCGTGGACGAAGCGCAGTCACTGGAACGCAACGTTTTGCTGACCGTGTTGTCCAGGTTGGGTGCGGGATCGCGGGTGGTGCTGACCCATGACATCGCCCAGCGTGACAACTTGCGGGTCGGGCGTCACGACGGGGTAGCGGCCGTGATCGAGAAGCTCAAAGGCCATCCGCTGTTCGCACATATCACCCTGCTGCGCAGCGAGCGCTCGCCGATAGCCGCGCTGGTCACCGAGATGCTCGAGGAGATCGCCGGACCGCACTGACGGCGCGTTTCGGTAGGCTGCCAAGATGCCGAAACGACCCGACAGCCAGGCCTGGCGCTACTGGCGGACCGTTTGCGGTGTCGTGGCGGCCGGTGCAGTGCTGGTAATCGGTGGCCTTACCGGCCACGTGACTCGCGCCGACAACCTGAGCTGCTCGGTGGTCAAGTGTGTCGCGCTGACCTTCGACGACGGACCGGGCCCGTTTGACGACCGGCTGCTGCAAATCCTGAAGGACAATAACGCAAAGGCCACCTTCTTCCTGATCGGCAACAAGGTGGCAGCCAACCCGGCGGGAGCCAAGCGCATTGCTGACGCCGGTATGGAGGTCGGTAGCCACACCTGGGAACACCCCAACATGGCGACGATTCCTCCCGAAGACATCGCCGGTCAGTTTTCCAGAGCCAACGACGCGATCACCGCCGCAACCGGGCGGACGCCGACCCTGTACCGTCCCGCCGGCGGACTGTCCAGCGAAGCGGTCCGCCAGACCGCAGCCAAGTTTGGTCTAGCCGAAATCCTCTGGGACGTGATCCCTTTCGATTGGGCGAACGACTCGAGCACGGCGGCGACGCGGTACATGCTGATGACGTACATCAAGCCGGGGTCGGTAGTGTTGTTCCATGACACCTACTCGAGCACCGTCGACCTGGTGTACCAATTCATCCCGGTGCTCAAGGCCAACGGCTACCGGATGGTGACGGTCAGCGAGCTGCTTGGGCCGCGGGCCCCCGGCAGCAGTTACGGCAGCCGGGACAATGGTCCACCCGCGAACCAACTTCACGACATCCCGGCCAGCGAAATCCCAACCTTGCCCAACACTCCATCGCCCGGGCCGATGCCCAACTTCCCGATCACCGACATTGCGGGCCAGAACTCGGGCGGGCCGAATAACGGTGCGTAGGGGGCGCGCGGCTACCTTTAAAGGGTGATGAAGGCGGGCCGGCTCCGAGGTTGGGGTGCACGAGAATCGCGTGAGCCGGCGGCGATAACCGGGTCAGGGCAGCGAAAGTCAGCCCGCCGGTTGTCGATTCAATATGCGTTCGATCTCGCCAGCGCCTACATCCTTGCCGTCGTGAGTGTGTCCGCCATTTTGATCCCACTTCGGGGTCACACGTCCGTTGACTTCGCGGAGAGGAACACCGCAGCGGTGGTGGTGCTGGTTGTGCTGGGAACCATCAGTGTCGCGGTTGCGGACATCCTGAGCCTTGCTCCGACGCTACGTTGGTTCGTCGCCGGGGATGAACCGACGAGAGACCAACGCGACGCAGCAATGAAACTGCCCGGCCGCCAGTCGGCAATCCTTTTTGCGGTCTGGGGCGTGTGCGGCGCAATCCTGATGCTGCTGAATCACAGTGGCGGCGCCACGCTGCTGGTTCCCATTCTGCTCGGCGTGCTGCTCGGCGGTCCGGCTGCCTCGGGCATGGGCCTATTGCTTTCGCAACACACCCTGCGGCCGATCATCAGTGCCGCTACGTTGGGCAGCGAGCCTCGTCTATCGGTACCGGGTGTGTTTGCGCGACTGGTTCTCTTGTGGTTCTTGTGCAGCGCACTTCCCATTGGTGTCATCGCCACCTTTGTCGTTCTGCGCTCCAACGGCTGGCTCATTCAGAAATCTGCGTCGTTGGATGTGCCCGTTCTGGTGGTGTCGATAGCAGCGCTGGTTCTCGGGCTGCCGACGATGATTTTGACGTCGCGATCAATCGCTGATCCGGTCGGCGAGGTCGTCGACGCAATGGCGGAGGTCGAACATGGCCGCATCGGCACGTACGTCGGTGCCTACGAACGGTCCCAAATCGGGCGGCTGCAAACCGGATTCAATCGGATGGTCGCCGGACTCGCCGAACGCGACCGGCTACACGATTTGTTCGGGCGCTACGTCGGAACCGACGTAGCCCGCCGCGCCGTCGAAGAGGGTGCGGTGCTGTCTGGCGATGTGGTCGAGGCGTCAGTCCTGTTCATCGACCTGGTGGGCTCCACCCAGCTTGCGGAGAGCCGTCCGCCGCAGGAAGTTGCCGAGGTGCTCAACGACTTCTTCCGGATCGTCGTCGGCACAGTCGACGAACATCAGGGACTGATCAACAAATTCGCAGGCGACGCCGCACTGGCCGTTTTCGGGGCGCCGCTCCGGATGGACGAACCGGCGTCGGCGGCGCTGGCTGCAGCACGTGCCTTGGGCACCCAATTGCGCCGGCTACCCGTGGTCGACTTCGGCATCGGCGTCTCGGCAGGCCGAGTCTTTGCCGGCAACATCGGTGCCGAAAACCGCTATGAGTACACGGTGATTGGTGATGCTGTCAACGAGGCCGCACGGCTGGCCGATCTTGCCAAAACCGCCGACCACCGGATCCTGTGTTCGGCGGCGGCCATCGATCGAGCCGGTGAGGCCGAGCGGGCGCACTGGGCCGAATGCTATTCCACCGTGCTGCGTGGGCGCTCCGAGGCCACCCACATCTCGGCGCCCGCAGGTCCCGGCTAGACCCCGACTACGGCGACAAAGGTCACTTCGCGACCTTCAGGGCCGAAATGACCTGATTGAGGGTGGCCGCGGAGGCCGCATCGCCGATGGGTGTTGTGCCCAAGAAGATGGTGACCGGTTTGGTGTCGACCGCGATGATGGTGACCGAGTCGCCCTTCACGTTGCGTGCGGTGTCGGCGATCGTGACATCGGCGTCGACCCGGGCGGCCTTGGTCCCGTCGACCGTGATCGACGACGTCTTCGTGGGGCCCAGCGTGGGCGACGCGTTTGCGTACCCCGGGCCGTAGGCCGCGCATTGCATCAACTTCGATGCTTGCGCGGTGACGTCCATGCTGGTGACGAAGTTGGTAATCGCGACCTCGGCCTGCATCACCCACTGGCTGGCGCCGGGCACCTCTTGGGCCAGACCCACCGCGCCGATGAGGTTCGGGGTCTGGTCGTCCGAGAACGGCATCCATCCGGGCGCCGCGCTGGACGGGAACGACAGCTTGCCCGCGCTGATCGGGGCGCCGCTCGTGGGCTTATCACCCCCGGACACATTGGGAGTGCAGTCAGTCGCGGTCTGATCCGAACCGTTCGGCTGCGACGTCGGGGCGCTTGTCGTCGCCGGGGGGCCCGAGGGGCTTGCCGTTTTCGGCTTGTTTCCATTGCCGAGGCTGAGTACCAGGATTACCACCAGCGCGATGACACCCAGCAGCGCGACACCCGCAACGATCAACCACGGCATTTTCGAGCGCGGCCCCTTCGGCGGCGGTCCAGGCGGGTAAGGGCCGGCCGGCCAGCCGGGAGGAACCTGCTGGCCGGGTTGCGGGTACTGCTGGGGTGGGTATGCGCCCGCAGCGTACGGGCCACCCGGAGGGTACGGGTAGGGTCCGCCCTGCTGATAGGGGTAGGGGCCACCCTGCGGCTGACCGCCCCAATATGGGTCCTGTCCATACGGATTCGTTCCGTAGGGACCGCCGGGGGGAGCCGTCATCGCCGAACCAACCTCACTCTCATCGACCACCTCCGTTTAGGTAGCCGTGCAACCGCGTCACCGCAACCAGTATGGCCTAGTCGTCCGGTTTGACCTTGGCCATCGCCAACACGTCGAGGCGGCGGTCCAGTTCCTCGATCGACAGCTTGTCGCCGATCAGGCCGCGGTCGATTACGGTCTGGCGGATGGTCTTGTGTTCCTTGAGCGCTTGTTTGGCCACCGCCGCGGCCTCCTCGTAGCCGATGGCCGAGTTCAACGGCGTCACAATCGACGGTGATGATTCGGCCAGCTTGCGCAAGTGCTCGACGTTGGCGGACAGCCCGGTAATGCAGCGCTCCGCGAACAGTTTTGACACATTGGTCAGTAGGTTGAAGGACTCCAGGATGTTGCGCGCCATCATCGGGATGGAGACGTTGAGTTCGAACGCGCCTGCGGCTCCGCCCCATGCGACTGCGGCATCGTTACCGACGACCTGCGCCGCGACCTGTGTGAGCGCCTCGGGGATGACGGGGTTCACCTTGCCCGGCATGATCGAGCTGCCCGGCTGCAGGTCGGGCAGCTGGATCTCGCCAAGGCCGGTCAGCGGACCGGAACCCATCCAGCGGATGTCGTTGGCGATCTTGGTCAGTGACACCGCGATAGTGCGCAGCGCACCGGATGCCTCTACCAATCCGTCGCGGGCCGCCTGGGCCTCGAAAGAGTTTGCCGCCGGGCGTAATTCGCTTAGCCTAGTCTGGGCTATCAGCGCCTCGACCACCTTGGCGCCGAAGCCGTCGGGAGCGTTGAGGCCGGTACCCACCGCGGTGCCGCCGATCGCCAGTTCACCCAGGCGCGGCAGCGTGGCGCGTACCCGCTCGATCCCGGCCTCGATCTGCCGGGCGTATCCGCTGAATTCCTGGCCGAGAGTCACCGGAACGGCGTCCATCAGGTGGGTGCGGCCGGACTTGACCACCGTGTGCCACTCGCGGGCCTTGCTCGCCAGAGCGTCGTGCAGCACCTCGAGCGCCGGGATGAGATGACGCACCGCGGCCTCGGTAGCCGCGATGTGGGTGGCGGTCGGGAAGGTGTCGTTGGACGACTGCGACATGTTGACGTCGTCGTTCGGGTGCACCGTGACTCCATGGGCCGCCGCGATGCTGGCGATCACCTCGTTGGTGTTCATGTTCGAGCTAGTGCCTGAACCGGTTTGGAAGACGTCGATAGGGAACTGGTCGTCGTGGCGGCCGTCGGCGATCTCAGCCGCTGCGGCGATGATCGCGTCAGCCTTTTCCGGCGCCAATAAGCCGAGGTCTTTGTTGACTTGCGCGCAGGCGCCCTTCAGCAGGCCCAGCGCGCGGATCTGGGTGCGCTCCAGACCCCGTCCCGAGATCGGGAAGTTCTCAACTGCGCGCTGGGTTTGCGCGCGCCACAACGCTTTTGCGGGTACCCGGACCTCACCCATGGTGTCGTGCTCGATGCGGTACTCGGTGTCGTTGTCGACGGCGTGCGCGGCCATAGATTGGCTTCCTTGTTCGTTGGAGTGTCTTTAGGGCAGGGGATAGGCGGCAGAGCTGTCGCCGGTGAAGTCGATCGCGGAGTATTCATTGAGCTTTGCGAGCCGGTGGTAGGCCTCGATCATGCGGACGGTGCCCGACTTCGAACGCATCACGATCGAGTGGGTGGTGCAGCCACCCGGGTAATAACGGACGCCCTTGAGCAGGTCGCCCTGAGTGACCCCGGTGGCACAGAAGAAGACGTTCTCACCGGACACCAGATCATCGGTGGTCAGCACCTGATCGAGGTCGTAGCCGGCGTCCAGCGCCTTGCGGCGTTCGGCTTCATCGCGCGGCGCCAGTTGTGCCTGGATGGCGCCGCCCATGCACCGGATCGCCGCGGCGGCGATGATGCCCTCCGGTGTACCGCCGATACCGGCCAGCATGTCGGTGCCCGAGTCCGGCCGGCAGGCGGAGATCGCGCCGGCGACGTCGCCGTCGGTGATCAGCCTGATTCGGGCACCGGTTGACCGGACCTCTTCGATCAGCTGAGCGTGCCGTGGCCGGTCCAGAATGCATACGGTCATGTCTCGCACCGACAAGTCCTTGACCTTGGCGACCGCCCGGATGTTCTCAGCGACGGTCGCGGTGATGTCCAGCACGTGTGCGGCCTCGGGCCCGACCGCGATCTTGTTCATGTAGAAAACCGCCGACGGATCGAACATCGCGCCGCGATCGGCCACCGCCAGCACCGAAATGGCGTTGGGCATGCCCTTGCTCATCAACGTCGTGCCGTCAATCGGGTCGACGGCGAAGTCGCATTCCGGGCCGTCACCATTGCCGACCTCCTCGCCGTTGTACAGCATGGGCGCCTGGTCTTTCTCACCCTCGCCGATAACCACCACCCCGCGCATCGAGACGGTGTTCACCAGTTCGCGTATCGCGTCAACCGCCGCGCCGTCGCCGCCCTCTTTGTCGCCACGGCCCACCCATCGGCCGGCGGCCATGGCACCGGCCTCGGTGACCCGTACCAGCTCCAAGGCCAGGTTGCGGTCTGGGGCTTCACCGCGCGGCCGCACCTGCGACGGGTCGCGGCCCGCAATGGCGGTCGGCGACGAACCGGATGCCAATGAGCGGTCGCCCTCAACTGTCATGGTTGCTGATTGTCCCAGAAGCAGATCGCTTCGTTGGAGCAGGGCTCTGGGCGCGGATAGTCAACTGGGATACTGGGAGGGTGACCGAGGAGCCCCAGCCGAACGCCGACGTAGCCGGCGAGCCGGCTCCGGCGCCAAGGCCGGCCAAACCGCGGCTGTTGCAGGATGGGCGCGACATGTTCTGGTCGCTCGCACCGCTGGTGCTTGGGTGCATCTTGCTGGCGGGCCTGGTCGGGATGTGTTCATTCCAGCCAGGCGGGACAAACAAGGGAACGATCCCGTCCTACGACGCGGCGGCAGCATTGCGGGCAGATGCTCAGACGTTAGGGTTTCCCATTCGACTGCCTCAGTTACCCGCGGGCTGGCAGGCCAACTCCGGCGGCCGCGGCGGTATCCAGAATGGGCGAACCGGCCCGTCGACCGGTCAGCGGCTGGACGCGTCTACGTCGATCGTGGGATACATCAGCCCAACCGGGATGTATCTGAGCCTGACCCAGAGCAACGCAGACGAGGACAAGCTGGTCGGCTCGATCCATCCGTCTGCGTATCCGACCGGCACGGTCGACGTCGCCGGCACCAATTGGGTCGTCTATCAAGGTGCCGGCCAAAACGGTGCGGACGCCGAGCCGGTATGGACCACCAGGCTTACCAGCCCAGCCGGCGCCACCCAGATTGCGATTACTGGTGCCGGGAGCACCGATCAGTTCCGTACGCTGGCGACGGCGACGCAATCGCAGCCGCCGCTGCCAACAAGCCGAAAGAAGGGACTCCCGTGACTGCACCCGAAGCCGACCTGTCCGGCTGGTCGGCGTCACCGTTCACCGGTGGTGGCTACACCCATGACGTCTACCGCAAGGGCGCCGGCCCTGGGGTCGTGCTGATTCCCGAGATACCCGGAATCCATCCCGGTGTGCTGGGCCTGGGCAATCACCTGGTGGACAACGGATTCACCGTCGCCATACCGTCGTTGTTCGGTGCGCCGGGCAAGCCCGTGACGACCGGTTACACGGCCGCGACTATCGCGCGGGCTTGTGTGGCAAAGGAATTCGCGGCCTTTGCGACCAACAAGCAACGGCCGGTGTCGTTATTTTTGCGCGCGCTGGCTCGTGACCTCAATGCGTCGACGCCGGGCAACGGCGTCGGCGTGATCGGCCAGTGCTTCACCGGCGGCTTCGCCTTGGCCGCCGCCGTCGACGACAGCGTGCTGGCTCCGGTGCTCAGTCAGCCGTCGGTCCCGTTCCCGTTGGGCCTTGCGCGGCGCCGCGATACCGGGCTGAGCGAACCAGAGATGACCACCATCGCCGATCGCTGCACCAACGAAGGCTTGTGCGCCATGGGCTTGCGGTTCAGTGAGGACAAGATGTCTCCGCACGAACGATTCACGGCGCTCAAGGAGCGGCTCGGCGACGCTTTCGCGGTGATTGAGATCGACTCGGGCCCAGGCAACGAGGGCGGTTTCAACAAGATGGCGCACTCGGTGTTGACCGACGAGGTGCGTGAAGTCGACGGCCAGCCGGCCTACGAGGCCCGCAAGCGGGTCGTCGAGTTCCTTACTCAGAGGCTGACTCCGTAGCGCTCGCTTTCGCTTTCCGGCGCGGCAGCCAATTGCGGCGGACGGGTTGTTCGTCGGACTCCTCGAGCTCGACGCCTTTGTAGACCGCAAGGTAGACGTCGATGGTTGTGACGATCAGGATCATCAACACCGGCCCGATCACGATGCCCCATGGGCCGAACATGGCAATACCGGCGAACACCGACACCAGCATGAGCGCCGAATTCAGCCGCGCGTCACGCGGTACGAGGATCGGGCGTAAGAAGTTGTCGATGTTTGTGACCACCAGGAGGTGCCAAAGGACGACAAAAGCGCCACCAAAGATGTTGCCGTAGAAGATCATTCCGATGCCAAACGGAATCGTCACGATACCGCCGCCCAGCGGAATGATCGACAGCGCCGTCAGCAGAATCGTGAAAATAAAGAAACCGTGGTGAAATCCGGCCACGTAGATGGACGCGGCGCCGGCAACACCTTGGCATAGCGCTATGACGAACTGGCCGAATACGGTGCCGCGCACCATGGCACCCGTCTTCTTCAGATACAAATCCGTGACTTCTTCGCCGAGCGGGTTGAGCTGGCCGATCAACGTGCGCAGCCTCTCGCGGTTAACCAGCAGTGCGACGAACACGTACAGAAAAATGATCGCGTAAGTGACGGCACCGGCGATGCTTCCGGCGGCACCCTGCAGGAAATGCAGGAGCCATTGGCCGACATTCTGCGCTCCGGTGACCATTGCTTTTCGGAGCGTTTCCGCGGTTATTGTTATGTGCGCGAACGGAACCCGGGCGAGCACGTTATTGACGACATGTAGCACTTTGTCGCCGAGACCGCTCAGGTCGGTGGTCTTGGCCCATCCGGCGATGCTGCTCACCGTGCGCGAAATCTGAACGACTGCCAGGACCACCAAAAGTCCGACTGGCACGATGACGATGGTCAGTGCTGACAACAGGGTGCAGGTGGCCGACAAGCCGGTGCCAAGACGTCGGTTGAACCAATTGAAGAGTGGCGTGAACAAATACGCCCCGACTGCGGCCACCACGATGAGCACGAAATAGTTGCGTAAGAAATATGCACCGAACAGCAGCGCGATCAGGGTGAAGACCGCGAGGGCTCGTTTCTGAGTGAGCGTGAATTCGGTGTTCATACGGACCGGGCCGCCCTCCGCGTCGCTGTTGAGCTGAACCTTAGCCGGAGGGGTGTGCGGTAGCGACCAAGAAGTGCTTGCCCAGAGCAGGCCACGGCCAACGGCTCGCGCAGACGCTGCCACCGCATGGCCGGCGGCCCGCATTCCTTGCGTGCCGTGGTCGCCGGCCTGCTACGCGTCAGCTCGCCACGAGCTGGTCGCGTACCACGAA
Source organism: Mycobacterium sp. (assembly GCA_035472875.1). GTDB lineage: Bacteria > Actinomycetota > Actinomycetes > Mycobacteriales > Mycobacteriaceae > Mycobacterium. The sequence continues at coordinate 971 of DATIOT010000040.1, read as the reverse complement.
GGGACCGTCGTGTTCAAACGCGGCGCGGTTGGCGTTTACGAAATCGGACACGGTCATCGGTTTGTGTCCGCTGATGACCTCGACGAGGTTGTTCTCGCCCGCGAAGATGCCGTCCTGGTAGTCCTGGGCGACGTTGCTGATGTGTTGCACAAAAAAGTCGGTCCTACCTTGGGCGGTCAGGGCGGCCGCAAAGGTAGGGATGCCGATCGGCTCGTAGCGAACGGGGATTCCGAGTGTTTCTGATATTTGGTCTGCAATGGCGTAGTGGTCGAGCTCTTCGGCGCCGACCAACGGGTAGATCTGGCGGTCGTGGGGGGCGGGGTTCTGCAGGACTGCGGCGATCACGCCGGCCTGGTCACGTCCGGCGATGGGGGCGTGGCGACCGTTGCCGAACGGCAGCCGCAGCACACCTTCGTTGTCGTTGCGAAGCCATTGCCATTTGAGCCACTCGGCGAAGAATGTCGGGCGCAGGTGGGCGGTGCGGAACGCTGAGCGATCCAGTAGCCGTTCAGCAAGCCAATGCTGCTGAGCAGCATGGCTTTTCGCCTCTCGCCGGGCTGAAATCTGAGACATGTTGACGACTGCCTCACCGCCGGCCTCGCTGGCGGCCTGGGCGAAGATGGCGGTGGCAGGCAGGAGGCTGCCTGGGGCGATCGGGTAGCAGAAGTAGGCGGCGCTCACGCCAGACATGGCAGAGCTGACCGCGTGGAAATCGAGCAGGTCGCCTTCGACGACCTCGGCGCCGATAGCGGCCAGCGCCTCGGAGCGCTGGTCAACGTGGTGCACGAATGCACGGACCCGGTGGCCGGCGTCGAGCAGGATCTTGACCGTGGGTGCTCCGGTGTTGCCGGTGGCGCCGGTGATGAGGAACAGCTGATCCGATGACATGTCGTTGTCTCCTGTGGATTGATATCGCGTTATTGGTTTGAGGTTCGGCAGATTGCAGTCATTTCTCTCACCTACTTGCTGAC
>DATIOT010000039.1:0-4414 GCA_035472875.1 Mycobacterium sp. | reverse complement strand
GGCGACCTTCATCGGCGCACCGGGCTTGGTGCGCAGGCTGGCGTCGTTGGCGTCGCGCACCGAAATCTGTTCGGACTCCGGGATTCCCAGCAGCATGCCGATGACGCGCATCGGCATCATCGAGGCCAGCTCGGCGATGATGTCGAATCCGCCCGACCCGACCAGCGGGTCCAGGCATCCGACGCAGTAGGCCCGAATCTGGTCTTCGATCTCGGCCATCCGGCGCGGGGTGAACACCCGCGACATCAGCCCGCGCAGCATCGAGTGTTCGGGCGGATCCTGGAACATCATGACGCCGCCGGGCATGTCGAACTTCGACTGGACCAACTCGAGGATGTCACTGCGGCGGCTGGAGAAGACCTTCCAGTTCGCCAATGCCCGTTCGACGTCGGAATGCCTTGATATCGCCCAGAAGTCGTACCGTTCGTTGTAGTAGATCGGGGCCTCTTCCCGCAGCCGCGCGTAGGTCGGGTACGGGCCAGCGATGATGCCGACGTCGTATGGGTCGTAGTAGACGTCGGTGTCGTTTGCGACGGTCATCGATGCTTCCTTTACTTCAGACAGCTGCCAGCATCCACTGGGAGCGCCACGCCGGTGATGTAGCGCGCTTCATCGGAGGCCAAGAACAGCACGGCGTTGCTGATGTCTTCGGCGGTTACCCACGGGATCGGCAGCACGTGAAAGCTCTGGCACACCGGCGCGAGATCGTCGGGCCCTGGGTTCTGCAATTCGGGCCGAAATGCGCGGTAGGTCTTCTCGTTCATCAACAACGGGGTGTTCACGTGGGTCGGGAGAACGGCGTTGACCCGGATCATGTGCTGACCCAATTCGACTGCAAACGAACGCATTAAGCCAATCACACCATGCTTCGCCGCCACGTAGTGGCCGACGTGCGGATAGGCTTTAAAGCCGGCCACCGAAGAAGTCAGGACAATCGACCCGCCACAACCCCCTTTCAGGATGTGCGGAACGCCAGCCTTCACCGACTTCCACACCCCAGTCAGGTTGACGTCGATCATCTCCTGCCACAGCGCCTCGTCGGCCTTGTGCAGCTTTCCCGCCGTGGTACCGATGCCGGCGTTCGCCACGATGACGTCAAGCCGCCCCAACTGTTCGACACCGCTGTCAACGGCAGCCTGCAACGCGTCGAAATCACGAACGTCGACTTCGGCGGTCACAACACGGCCCCCGGCATCCTTGACCATCCCCGCGGTCACGTCGAGATCTTCCGGCGTTGCACCGGATGCGGGCGATGCCTCGAACTCCCGGCAGATGTCGACGGCGACAATGTCGGCCCCCTCCTGCGCCAGCCGGACCGCATGACTTCTGCCCTGCCCGCGCGCCGCGCCGGTGACGAACGCGACCTTGCCGTCCATCCGACCCACTGCAACCTCCACCAGCAATTATTTGGGCGATCGCCCAAATAGTGGCGCAGGCCATGTTTAGCAGCATCATGACGAGCTCGTCAAGAGCTCGAAACGCCTAGCCGAGGCTAGCCGCGGCTGCCCGCCGTCGCGGCATCGATCAGCGTGGCCGCCGCGGTACGCGCGTGCACAACCGGCGCGGTGTCGTTCATCGAAGTCGCCATCGCGGCGGCGCCCTCGAACAGCACGGCCAGCTGATGGCCCAGCAGGTGGGGATCGGCCGCGTGCGCCTCCCGCGCGACGGCTACCAGCCGCCGGGTGAATTCCACCTTGTGGGCTCGCACTATCTCGTCGGTGCTCGCGAGCGATCCGGCGGATTCCACGGCCGCATTGTGAAATGCGCAGCCGCGCATCACTTCCGAGCGAGGTATGTCGAAAATTGCCAGCAGGCGCTCCCGGGCAGACATTTCGGTGTCATCCAGGCGCTTCTCGATGGGGGTGCCACCGCGGGCGTCGATGCCGCGCAGGTAGTTAACGACAAGGTCGTTCTTGCTGGCGAAATGCTGGTAGAGCGTGCGCTTGGACGCGCTGGCCTGTTGTGCGACCAGTTCGACGCCGGTCGCGTGGATCCCGTTGCGGTAGAAGAGCTGGGCCGCGGCACGCTCGATACGCTCACGCGCTCCGCGCCCGCCGGGCGCACGCGTCGCTGATTCGGCCATCTCCACAATATACACTGACCGGTTTACATTTGATATATGTCTTGCTATCTTCGGGCTTATCAAGTAAACCGATCAGTTTCCTTAGAAGAGAGTTCGGGGTATGGAGACTTCGCACGACACTTGCAGGGGCGACACCCAAACTGCCGGCACAGCGGGTTGGGGCGCAGAACAGTCGCGATTGGTCACCTGGCGTGACCCCATCACGACACAGACCACGTCCGCATCGATGCCCGGCCTTGCGTACTGGAGGGCGGTCGCCGACGGACGTGCCCGTCGGCAAAATCCCGCTCACGCTAAGTTCGCTCCAGTCCACCAGCGGGAGGTCCGCGCGTCGATCGATCTCGCTCATGTTAGCCAGCATGTAGCGGCCATGTGCAGCAAAACATCAGCGCAAACGCGGAGATTGCCGCCGGGCTAGGGCGGATATTTCCCCGCTCGGCAACAAGCCGCCGTCCTGAAACCGTGAAGATTAATCACACGCGTGTGAAAGCTTCGTTAAGAATGTGGCCGATCCCGCATCACACCCGCACCGTTGTTGTATGACGCTGTTCGAGCTGCTTCCGTCGCTGCGGCACGGGTTGAACCCGCACCTCGACCGCGCGATCTGGCCGCTGAGCACCTACGTCGACGAACTGGGTCGGCTGTGCGTCGGCGGGGTGGTCGGCACTGAGATCGCCGCCGAGTTCGGGACGCCAACCTACGTGGTCGATGAAGAAGACTTTCGGACCCGCATCCGCTGCTATCGAGCCGCGCTCCCCGGCGTCGAGCTGATCTACGCCGGTAAGGCGCTACTGAGCGCCGCCGTGGCCGGGTGGGCGGCCGCCGAAGGTGCCGGCGTAGACGTCTGCTCGGGCGGCGAATTGGCCACCGCCCTTGCCGGCGAAGTGCCGCCGTCGCGGATCATCCTGAACGGCAATGCGAAGACCGCCGGCGAGCTGGACAATGCGGTCGCCGCCGGCGTGGGACGCATCGTGATCGACACTCCGAACGAGATCGCGCTGCTGGCCGGGCGGGTGCGCCGTCGTCAACGTGTTCTGGTCCGGGTGATTCCCGACATCGACACCGATGCGGTCAGCGCCGGGGTGCTCGACCAGAAATTCGGCTTTGCCTTGGTGAGTGGAGAGGCCGCCCGTGCCATCAAGCGCGTAGTCGATCAGCCATGGCTGGACCTGGTCGGGTTGCACTGCCAACTCGGGTCACAGCTGACCGACGCCGGGCTATACGGTGAGGCCATCCGGCAAATGATGGCCGTGATGGCCGAGGTCCGTGACCGCGACCAGGTCGTGCTCACCGAGCTCAACCTCGGCGGCGGACACGCGATCCCCTATATTTCCGGCGACCCGGAACTCAGCCTGCGTGCGCTCGGCTCGGTCATCGACGACGCGCTCCGATCCGCTTGTGCGGAATACGAATACCCAGGCCCGAAGATCGTGATCCAGCCGGGCCGAGCGATCGCCGGGCGTGCCGGGATGACCCTGTACCGGGTGATCGCCGTGAAACGCCAACCCGGCGGCCGCACCTTCGTCGCAGTAGACGGCGGCATGAACAGCAACCCGCGGGTGGCGCGCTACAGCGCGAAATACACTGTGACACTGGCCAACCGGTACGTGCCAACCGCTACCGCACCCGTCACGATAGTGGGGCGGCACTGCGAGGCTGGGGATGAGATCGCCCGCGACGTCGAACTGCCCGCCGACATTCACCCCGGCGATCTGCTGGCGGTGGCGGGTACGGGTGCCTACCACTATTCGATGGGATCAAGCTCCAACCTGGAGGGCCGCCCGGCGCTGGTTGCCGTCGCCGGCGGTCAGCCCCGCGAACTGGTGCGTCGCGAAACCGTCGCCGACCTGCTGGCCCGAGACCGCGGCTGGTCGGGCCGCCCGCTCCACCAGGAGGGCCATCCTGAGTTGAGTAGCGAATAATGATGCCCGGCACTGCTGTTCGTGATGCCGCCGACACTGCGGCGCTTCGCGTTGAGAACCGTTGGACCGCAGTGGCTGCGCGAACATTGTCCGGCGCGGCGCAATTGCGTGCCACGGCGGCATACGCGGTCGTGCTGGTCGGCGTCTCTCTTACGCTGACCGTGCTGGGTCCGCATGCGCGCGATGTCGTGGTGAGTCGCATGAGCACCAACTTGCACAATCTCAGACACGGCCACATGGGCACCTTGGTGGGCAGCGCGTTTGTCGATGGCAGCGGTCATGTCTGTGTCTGGTTGCCGGGACTGCTGTGCTTGCTGGCGCTGGGTGAACTGATTTGGCGCAGTAGGGGTTTAGTCGTCGCGTTCGCAGTCGGTCATATCGGTGCCACATTGATTGTCGCGGTAGGGCT
>DATIOT010000038.1:0-5385 GCA_035472875.1 Mycobacterium sp. | reverse complement strand
CGCTTCGCGGGCCTTCTCCATGCCGGTCAGGTAGGCATCCATCACCTCGCGGTGTCTTTCGACGGAGAAGATCAGGGTGACGTTGACCGAAATCCCTTCGGCCAACACGGCGGTGATGGCCGGTAGACCGGCCTTGGTGGCCGGGATCTTGATGAACAGATTCGGTCGGTCGACGATCTTCCACAGCTCGACGGCCTGGGCGATGGTCTTGTCGGTGTCGTTGGCCAGCCGGGGGTCGACCTCGATGGATACCCGCCCGTCAACTCCGTCGGAGGCTTCCCACTGGGGGGCCAGCACGTCGCACCCGTTGCGCACGTCATCGGTGGTGACAGTGCGAATGGTGGCATCGACGTCGGCGCCGCGCTCGGCCAACTCGGCAATCTGGGCGTCGTAGGCGTCGCCCTCGGCGAATGCCTTTTGGAAGATGGACGGATTGGTGGTGACGCCGACGACACTCTTGGTGTCAATCAGCTCCTGCAGGTTGCCCGACCGCAGCCGGTCCCGCGACAAGTCATCCAGCCAAACGGATACCCCCGCAGCGCTGAGCGCCGCAAGATTAGGGTTCTGACTGGCCATGTGAATCACCCTTTCTCAGTTATCCACTACCTGTTCCGCGGCGGCAGCGACGGCTTCGGCAGTGAAGCCGTATTCACGGAACAAAGTCTTGTAGTCCGCGGATTCTCCGTAGTGCTCGATTGAGACGATCTTCCCGGTGTCGCCGACCAGCTTGTGCCAGGACTGCGCGACGCCGGCCTCGACGGCGACTCGGGCCGACACCGAGGGGGGCAGCACGCTGTCGCGGTAGTCCTCGGGTTGGGATTCGAACCATTCGACACACGGCATCGACACCACCCGCGCAATGATGTCGTTGTTGGCCAACAACTTCTGCGCCTCGACGGCCAGTTGGGCCTCCGAGCCGGTGGCAATCAACACGACGTCGGGTTCCTCGCCGCCGTCATCGCCCAATATGTAGCCGCCGCGGGCGACGCCCTCGAAACTGGTGCCTTCCAACACCGGCAGGCCCTGTCGGGTCAGGATCAGCCCGACCGGGCCGCTGCCATTGCCCCGGGCCAGGATCGTGCGCCACGCATAGGCCGTCTCGTTGGCGTCGGCCGGGCGCACCACTGACAAGTGCGGGATGGCCCGCAGCGCCGAGAGGTGCTCGATCGGCTGATGGGTTGGGCCGTCCTCGCCGAGCCCGATCGAATCGTGCGTCCACACGTAGATGGTGTCGATATTCATCAGCGACGCCAGCCGCACCGCCGGACGCATGTAGTCGGAGAACTGCAGGAATGTGCCGCCGTAAGCCCGGGTCGGGCCGTGCAGCACGATGCCGGACAGGATGGCGCCCATCGCGTGTTCGCGAACACCGAAATGCAGGGTGCAGCCGTACCAGTGCGCGGTATAGTCCTTGGTCGAAATCGACGGCGGGCCAAAGGAGTCCGCACCCTTCATGGTGGTGTTGTTGCTGCCCGCCAGGTCGGCCGAACCACCCCACAACTCCGGCAACTTCGGTCCTACCGCGGAGAGCACTTCCCCGGACGCGGCGCGGGTCGCCAGCGCTTTGGACCCAGGCTCCCAGCGCGGTATGTCGGCGTCCCAGCCGTCGGGCATCCGCTGCGCGGTCAGCCGGTCCAGTAGCACTTTGCGTTCGGGTTCGCGTTGCGCCCAAGCCTCGAACTCCGGCTGCCAGCGCTCGTGAGCCTGTTTGCCGCGGGCCACCAGCCCTCGGGTGTGGGTGATGACGTCCTCACGGACCTCGAATTTCTTCTCGGGATCGAACCCCAGGATTTTCTTGACGGCTGCGACCTCGTCGTCGCCGAGGGCCGCGCCATGCGCCTTGCCGGTATTCATCAGGTTGGGGGCCGGATAGCCGATGATGGTGCGCAGCGAGATAAACGACGGCCGGTCGGTGGCGGCCTTCGCGTTGGCGATGGCTTCCTCGATGGCGACGACGTCCTCGCCGCCTTCCACCTCTTGCACGTGCCAGCCGTAGGCGCGGTAGCGCGCCGCGGTGTCTTCGCACAGCGCGATGTTGGTGTCGTCCTCGATGGAGATCTGGTTGTGGTCGTAGAACACGATGAGGTTGCCCAGCTGCTGCACGGCCGCCAGCGACGATGCCTCTGAGCTCACGCCTTCTTCGATGTCCCCGTCGGAGGCGATCACGAAGATGAAGTGATCGAACGGGCTTTCGCTCCGTGCGGCGTCCGGGTCGAACAGACCGCGCTCGTACCGCGATGCCATCGCCATGCCGACCGCTGAGGCGAAACCCTGGCCCAGCGGGCCGGTGGTGATCTCAACGCCCTTGGTGTGCCGAAACTCCGGGTGTCCGGGTGTCTTGGATCCCCAGGTGCGCAACGATTCGATGTCGGACAGTTCCAGGCCGAAGCCGCCCAGGTAGAGCTGCAGATACAGGGTCAGGCTGCTGTGCCCGGCCGACAGCACGAACCGGTCGCGGCCCAACCAGTGCGGATCGCTGGGATCGTGGCGCATGGTTCGCTGAAACAAGGTGTAAGCCAGCGGGGCCAGGCTCATCGCCGTCCCCGGGTGCCCGTTGCCGACTTTTTGAACCGCATCGGCGGCCAGCACGCGGATGGTGTCGACCGCGGCTGAATCGATCTCGGTCCAGTCGTCGGGATGGCGCGGTCGGGTAAGCGCAGAGATCTCTTCGAGTGTGGTCACAGACTCAATCCTTGGCTCATCAAGCTGATCATCTTCACCCTAGTGCGGGAGTGCCGGCGTTTGCATTGCAGGATTTCGGGTATGCAGGCCGGCCGCTGTGAAAATTACGCGCAGGCCAATAGCGCTTTGCAATCAGTCCCGCAATCGGGAAAATCTGCGTGAATAGACCCTGCGGGCTGGCCGGTGCAGGCACGCGGTCTACCATCGTGCGTAGTAGATGCTGCGCGCTGCTGCGACCCGAGGAGTTATTGCGTGAGCGTTCGCGGGCGCGTCGCGCCCAGCCGAATACGCGGCACGGTGCTGGCTTACCTGGCGCTGACCAAGCCGCGGGTCATCGAGCTGTTATTGGTCACCGCGATACCAGCAATGCTGCTTGCCGACCGCGGCAACGTGAACCCGCTGCTGATCCTGAATACGTTGATCGGCGGAATGTTGGCCGCCGGAGGCGCCAACACGCTCAACTGTGTGGCCGACGCCGATATCGACAAGTTGATGAAGCGGACCGCGCGCCGGCCGCTGGCGCGCGCCGCGGTGCCGACGCGAAACGCGTTGGTGCTCGGACTGGTGCTCAGTGTCGGGTCGTTCTTCTGGCTGTGGTGGACGACGAACCTGCTGTCGGGGCTGCTGGCCATCGCCACCATCGCGTTCTATGTGTTCGTCTACACGCTGTTGCTCAAGCGCCGCACGTCGCAAAATGTGGTGTGGGGTGGGGCGGCCGGCTGCATGCCGGTGATGATCGGGTGGTCGGCTGTCACCGGCACCATCGGCTGGCCGGCGTTGGTGATGTTCGCCATCATCTTCTTTTGGACACCGCCGCATACCTGGGCACTGGCGATGCGGTACAAGGACGACTACAAAGCGGCCGGCGTCCCGATGCTGCCGGCTGTGGCGACCGAGCGTCAGGTCACCAAGCAGATCCTGATCTACACCTGGTTGACCGTGCTGGCGACGTTGGTGCTGGCGCTGGCCACCGGCTGGCTGTACGCAGCGGTCGCCCTGGTGGCCGGGGTGTGGTTCTTGGCGATGGCCCATCAGTTGTACGCCGGGGTCCGCGCCGGCGCGCCGGTCAAGCCGCTGCGATTGTTCCTGCAGTCGAACAATTACCTGGCGGTGGTGTTCTGCGCATTGGCGGTCGACTCGGTGATCGCGCTGCCGACTCTGCTCTGAGCTGCTTGGCTCAAGGCAGCAGCACGATAGAGCCGGCCGTCCTGCGGCCCTGTAGGTCTTGGTGCGCGCGGGCCGCATCTGCCAGCGGATAGCGTCCGCCGACTTCGATCTTGATGGCTCCGCCGGCAACCACCTCGAACAATTCGTCTGCCCGCCAGCTGAACTCCTGCGCGGTACGCATGAAGTGGGCCAGCGACGGCCGGGTCAGGAACACCGAGCCGGCGGCATTGAGGCGCTGCGGATCTATCGGCGGAACGGGTCCGCTGGAGGCGCCGAAAAGTGCCAGCGTCCCGCGGACGGCCAGGCTCGCCAGGCTGGCGTCGAAGGTGGTGGCGCCGACGCCGTCGTACACCGCTGCCACCCCGGCGCCTCCGGTGAGCCCACGAATCTGCTGGCCGAACTGCGCGGCGTCCTCGGGATAAGAGAGCACCTCGTCGGCGCCGGCCGCCCTGGACAGTCGCTCCTTCTCCGTGTTCGAGACGGTGCTGATCACCCGGGCGCCGAGGAGATGTGCCCACTGCGTCAAGATCAGCCCGACGCCGCCCGCGCCGGCATGCACCAGCACGTCGTCGCCGGCCTGAACCGGATAGACCGACTTGAGCAGGTAGTGCGCGGTCAGCCCCTTCAGTAGCACCGAAGCCGCCACGTCGGCACTCACGCCGTCTGGCACCTTTGCGGTCAAAAATGCGGGCGCAGTGGCGAATTCGGCGTAGGCGCCCGACGCCGCTGCGCTGACCACCCGGTCCCCGACGCCGAAATCTGCGGCACCGTCGCCGGTGGCGGCGACGGTGCCGAAAACCTCGGTGCCGAGGATGAACGGCACTTCGCGCGGATATTGCCCCGAGCGGAAATAGGTGTCGATGAAGTTGACGCCGATGGCCTCGGCCTTGATGAGTACTTGGCCCTGTCCGGGCGTGGCCTGCGGCGCCTCAACGTAACGCAGTACTTCAGGGCCGCCGGTTTCGCTGATTTCGATTGCGTGCATGGGGTTATCATGCCCGGGCATGAAGCTGGCCCGGCCGGACGTCTTCCATCCCCGCATCGTGCTGGCGGGTTGTCCGCGGTACGTCGCCGGTGACGGCGACGATGCCGGGCTGGTGGCTGCGCTGCGACATCGTGGTCTGCACGCCCGGTGGTTGTCTTGGGACGACCCCGACGTTGGCCGCGCGGATCTGGTAATAGTGCGGGCCACTCGCGACTACGCGGCGCGGCTCGAGGAGTTCCTGGCCTGGACCGCCGGCGTGGCCAATCTGCTGAACGCGCCCGCCGTCGTGGCCTGGAATGCCGACCGGCGCTATCTGGCTGACCTGGCGGGCCGTGGGGTGCCGACGGTTGCTGGTGAGATCTTCGCGCCGGGCGAACGGGTCCGGTTGCCGCGCACCGGTGATGTTTTCGTCAGCCCGACTATCGGGACCGGCACCCGTCGTTGCACCGATCGGCCGGCGGCCGCCGGGTACGCCGCCGAACTGCACACGGCCGGCCAGAGCGTGCTGGTGCAGCCCGGTGGTGCGGCTCCCGAAAGCGTGCTGGTCTTCC
>DATIOT010000037.1:0-4636 GCA_035472875.1 Mycobacterium sp. | reverse complement strand
GGAATGGGGTAGTCGCCTACTCTAGGCAGCGCGCTGCGTCGAGGTGATACTCCTATCACCGCGCGCCAAGTTCGACGCGCCCTAAGAAGGGGTCCGCGATGACCGCAATCCAGCCTCAGACCGAGATCTCCACTCTCACGGTGTGCAACCCCGCAGACGGACGCGTCGTCGGCACCGTGCCTATCGAGGCGCCCGATGCGGTCGCCGCGAAAGCCCGAGAGCTGCGCCTGTTCCAGCCCGAATGGGAAGGCCTGGGCCCGCGCGGCCGCAAACGGTGGCTGTTGAAGTACCAGGATTGGATGCTCGACAACGCCGAGCACATCACCGATGTGGTGCAGTCCGAGAGCGGCAAGACGCGGTCGGAGGCCAGTCTCGAAGCACCCATGATAGCCACCTTGCTCGACTATGTGGCGGGTCATGCGGAGCGGTTCCTGGCCGACGAGCATCCGCGCTCCTTCAACCCGCTCGCGGTGACCAAGAAACTAACCACCACCTACCGGCCGTATCCGGTCGTAGGCGTCATCACCCCCTGGAACTTCCCGTTCATGATGCCGGGAACGGACGTCGTGCCCGCATTGGCGGCCGGCGCCGCCGTGCTACTGAAGCCGTCGGAGGTGACGCCGCTGTCTGCGGTCGAGTTCGCCCGCGGTTGGGCCGAGATCGGTGCGCCGCCGGTGCTCAAGGTGGTGACCGGGTACGGAGACACCGGTGCCGCCGTCATCGCCAACGTTGATTTCGTGCAGTTCACCGGGTCCACAGCGACAGGCAGGAAGGTGGCCGTTGCCTGCGCGGAGCGGCTGCTTCCGTACAGTCTCGAACTCGGCGGCAAAGACCCGGCTCTGGTCCTTGCCGACGCCGATCTCGACCGGGCCGCGAATGGGATCGTCTGGGGCGGCATGTTCAACTCGGGCCAGGCATGCGTCTCGGTGGAGCGGGTGTACGTCGAGGCGCCCGTCTATGACGAGTTCGTGGCCAAGCTCACCGAGAAGGTCCGCCTGCTTCGGCAGGGCCAGGACGACCGGAAGTTTGCGTTTGACGTTGGGCCACTGGCGACCAGCGCACAACGCGACATCGTGCAACGGCACGTCGATGAGGCGGTCGCGGCCGGTGCCCGCGCGGTGACCGGCGGCAAGCCGACCGGAACGGGGACGTTCTTCGAGCCGACGGTGCTCGTCGATGTCGACCAATCGATGTCCTGCATGACCGAGGAGACTTTCGGACCCACCCTCCCCGTGGTGAAGGTCGCCGACGAGGCGGAGGCAATCCGGCTGGCCAACGACTCGATGTACGGGTTATCGGCCACGGTGTGGACCGGCGACAAGCAACGCGGTGAACGGATCGCGCGCCAGCTCGATGTCGGCGCGGTCAACATCAACGACGTCATGTCGAACGGGTTCGCCTTCGATATCCCGATGGGCGGCTGGAAGCAGTCTGGTGTCGGTGCCCGCCTGGGGGGTTCCGCCGGGATACTCAAATACTGTCGCCCACAAGCGATCACGTCGCCGCGCATTCCGACGCAAGCCAAAGAGCTGCTCTGGTATCCCGCATCGCGGCGGCGCGCCAAGATCGCGGCGAGCGTAATGCGCGCGACCGCGGCGCGCGGTGTACGCAGGTTAGGTATCAAGCCGCGGTAGTCAGCCCCAATACGATACGGCGACAGCCTGATTCGTGAAGGTCGGCCGTTGTTGAATGGCTGCTACTTAAGTCCCGCATCGACGAGCAAACGTGACAGTCCGAGTTGCTCGCACCGCGCCGCGACCCCCGGCAACACGACATTGGCGTCATCGGTTCTGCCTGTTGCCATGAGTGTTTCGACCAGCAGTAGTTGCGCGGTCAGCGCCGCCAAAGGCCTTCGCTCGTCATCGATTCCGGCGAGCAGGTCGGCTGCGCGTCGGCACGCCTGCTCCCGGTCGTCGGCCGAATCGCTCGCCGACAACAGCCGAATCGCGGAGTTCTCGTCGAGTTCAGCTGTGATGATGGCGATTCCGTCGTTGTGAGGAATTGTGCGAGTCACCCGCAACCGGGCGGCAACCGTCGGCTCGATTTCGATGCCCAGCCGGATCCGCTCGTTGTTGATTGCGGCCGCGAGGCGCGGTAGCCGCAACTGCTCCGCCGCCTTCGCGCCGTCGGCGAGGCGCTCGACCGCACAGCTGTGATCCCCATGCGCTGCCTTGATTCTCGCGCCTACTACGTACCGCGCGATCAGGTAGTCCACTCCACCGCCCTCGGACCCGAGTTGGTAGCTTTCGTCGAGAAGACGCATGGCCTCGGCCAACTCGCCGGTCTCGTAGAGCAGTTCGCCCAGAAGCGCACCGGCGAGGCGTGCGGCGTGTGAGTGCGGCCCCACTCCGGCGCCGATCTCATACGCTTCTCTGAACTGCTTGAGGGCGGCAGGGATGTCGAGTTGATATCTGGCGGCGATGCCGCCGAAGCAGCGAGCGTAGACGGTGGCGAACGGCCCCAGCATCTCGTGGTAGGGCGCCGCCGACTCGAGCAAGCGGTGCGCAACGTCGAACTCAAAGCGGTAGATTGCCGCCAACGCTGCGACATTTCGAGCCACCCCTGCTACCCGCGGATGGAAGGTGTCCGGCTTTGACAAGGCAACGGCGACCAGATCGTCGACGGCGTCCATACGGTCGGCGAACATTTCGGCAACTCCGCGGACGACGTCGGCCTCGGCGCGTAGATCCGCCCGCATGGCGCCCGAGAGGTCAGCGTGGTCTATTGCCGCCTCGAATCGATTCAGCGCAGCGTTGGTCGGTGCCGGGCGCTGTAGCAAGATATTCGCCCACGCGATGGTGAGTTGGAGCCGCGCACGCGAAACCACTAATTGTGGAGGTAACTTTTTGACGATTCCGAGCAGGGTCGTCATGTTCGACTGCTCGAGCAGGTTTGTCTCGTCCTCCTCGACAAGGTCGACCGCGCGGGTGGCGTCGCCCGAAGCCAGCGCGTGGTCGACGGCTTCGTTGAGGTAGCCGTGTTCAGCGAACCACGCCGATGCCGTGCGGTGGAGTTGTTCGACCCAGTCGGGGCGGTCACGCTCGAGTTGGCGGCGCAGGAATTCGGCGAACAGATGGTGGTAGCGGAACCAGTTCGGGTCGTCGTCGATCCGCTGCAGGAACAGACCGCGCAGCTCGGTGTTCTCCAGCATCGCCTGCCCGCGAGGCACTTGCGCCAGCGCGGACGCCAGCCCACCACAGGTCCGTTCGGTGATCGATGTCGCCAGCAGGAACTCGGTCAACTCGGGTTCCAGGGTGTCCAGGACATTTTCGGCGAGGAATTCGCCGATCATCTCGGTGGCACAGGATAGCCGGCTTACCAGGCCGGCGGCGTCGCCGCCGCCGCGCAGGCAAAGCGCCGCCAGCTGTAGGGCGGCGACCCACCCGTCGGTCGACGTGGTCAATGCCTGAACGTCGCCTTCGGATAGTTGTAAGCCATCAACATCATTCAGCAACACGCGCGCCTCTTCGACGTCGAAACGCAATGAATCAGAGTCTATTTCGACCAATTCGTCACGGATGCGCAACTTGCTCACCGGAAGTCCGGCGCGCGACCAGGTGGTCACGATGATTTGCAGGTGATGACATCCGTGCTCGAGCAGAAAGCCGAGAGCGGCGGTGGTCTGGGGGTCCGACACCCGGTGCCAGTCGTCGATGATCAGTGCCATCCGATCGTCTTTGTCGTGAATCTCGTCGATGAACGTGGTCAAGACGTAGCGGGCCGCGTCGTCACCGTGCTCGTCGAGCGCCTGACCCAAAGACGCGGCGAGTGCGGGACGAACCCGCCGGATCAACTCGAGCAGGTGCGCCAGGAACCACACCACGTTGTTGTCGTCGTCGTCGATCGTCAGCCAGCCAACCGCAACGCCGTCGCGCGAGAGTTCTTCTCGCCACTGGACCGCCAGCGTGCTCTTGCCGAAGCCCGAAGGCGCGTGGATAAGTACGAACCGTCGCCGACCGCCCGCCCGCAGAACGTCGATCAGCCGGTCGCGGGCAACGAGCGATCGGGTCGGGACCGGCGGCCGGTACTTCGTCGCCGGTGTCGGGGGCGTCGGTGTGGCCGTGGTATCCCGCCGAACCTGTGACGCGGTCACCGGTGACGTCCGGCGCTCCACGCCCAACTCAACGGGACTTGCCATCTCGTCGACGGCGACACCGCTGCTGCGCTGAACCCCGCGCAGCTCCTCGCCGAACTCCGCTGCGCTCGCCGGACGCTCCGCGGGATCCCGGGCCATGGCCCGTTCGATGACCTCGGCCACGTCAGCCGGAAGTCCCTGCTCACGCAGATCCGGTATCGGTTGTGACGTGATTCGGAGGAATTGAGCGACCATTTTCTCGCCGCTGCGGCGCTCGAACGCGGCATGGCCGGTCATCGCGCAGAACAGCGTCGCGCTGAGCGAATACACGTCCGATGCGGGTGTGGGCGGCTTGCCCTCGAGTACTTCGGGCGCGGTAAACGCCGGTGAACCGGTGATCACTCCGGTCGCCGTCTGGAAGCCCCCGGCGATCCTGGCGATGCCGAAGTCGGTCAGCTCCGGTTCGCCGTACTCGCTCAGCAGGATGTTGCCCGGTTTGACGTCACGATGCAGGATGCCCGCCCGATGGGCGGCTTCGAGCGCACCCGCCAGCTTCACGCC
>DATIOT010000036.1:0-2902 GCA_035472875.1 Mycobacterium sp. | reverse complement strand
CGGCCGCAAAGTTTTGTCAATATTGCCATAACTATCTGCTAGACGGCTGGGGTACTTTACTGCGATGGTCCGGCCCGCGCAGACGGCGCGCAGCGAGCGCACTCGGGAGGCGCTGCGTCAGGCTGCATTGGTGCGATTCCTGGCCCAGGGTGTCGAAGAGACTTCGGCCGAGCAGATCGCCGCCGACGCCGGAGTGTCACTGCGGACGTTTTATCGCCACTTCCGGTCCAAACACGATTTGCTGTTTGCCGACTACACCGGACTGCACTGGTTCCGCGCAGCACTGGACGACCGCCCCGCCGATGAACCGATCATCGATTCGGTGCAGTCGGCCATCTTCTCATTCCCGTATGACGTTGAGGCAGTGACGAAAATCGCCACACTGCGAGGTGGCGAACTGGACCCGGGCCGTATCGTGCGGCACATTCAGGTTGTCCAGGCCGACTTCGCCGACGCCATCCAGACGCAGCTGCAGCGCCGTAGCTGCAGTTCCGACCCGACGTCCGATGAGCGGCTCCGCATGGCGGTGGCCGCGCGGTGCATCGCGGCGGCGGTCTTCGGCGCGATGGAAGTGTGGATGCTGGGCGACAACCGGTCGCTGGGCGAGCTGGCGCGGGTATGCCACGTCGCGTTGGAGTCGCTGCGCGCCGGCATCACCACCGCCTGGCCGCGCGACCAAGTTTCGTCATAATTGACAAAACATGGCAACCGTGCCAGCCTGCGCAAGCAGAGCGGCAGCTTGAGAGGCGGGAGCAGATGGCCGATTTCGACGCGATCGTCATTGGTGCCGGACACAACGGGCTGGCTGCCGCCGTGCTGCTGCAGCGCGCCGGGCTGCGCACACTGTGTCTGGAATCCAAGCTCTACGCAGGTGGAATGGCGTCCACCGTGGAGCTTTTCGACGGCTACCACTTCGAGATCGCCGGGTCGGTGCAGTTCCCGACCGCGCCGGTGGTTCGCGAAAAGCTCGGCCTGGACGCCATTCCGACAGTCGACCTGGACGTGATGTCGGTGGCGCTGCGCGGAACCGGCGACGACCCGATGATCCAATACAGCGACCCGATCAAGCTGTTCACCCATCTCAACGAGGTGCACGGGGCCGAAGCGGTCAATGGTATGGCCGGGCTGATGGCGTGGGCGATTGCGCCGACGCGCGCACTGGGCCGCTTCGACGCCGGCGCGCCGCCCAAGACCATCGACGAGATGTATGCCTGTGCCACCAACGAATTCGAACGTTCGGCGATCGACGATATGTTGTTTGGCTCGGTCACCGACATCCTGGACCGCTACCTGCCCGACCGTGAGAAGCACGCCGCGCTGCGCGGCTCGATGACCATGCTGGCCGTCAATACGCTCTACCGCGGGCCGGCCACCCCGGGCAGTGCGGCAGCGCTGGCCTTCGGGCTGGGTGTCCCCGACGGCGACACCATGCAGATGAAGAAGCTGCGCGGCGGCATCGGTGCGCTGACGGCGCATCTGGCTGACTCACTCGTCAGTGGTGGGGGCGAGCTGCGCTTACGCACGAAGGTCACCGAGGTCCTTGTCGACGACGGCAAGGTGAGCGGGGTGCGCACCGAAGCGGGTGAGACATTCACCGCGCCGATCGTCATCTCGGGGCTGGCGCCCGACCTGACCGTCAACGACCTGCTCGACCCGGCGACGGTGCCCGCAGACATCCGTGAACGCTACGCGCGAATCGACCACCGCGGCAGTTACATTCAGATGCACTTCGCGCTGGACGAGGCGCCCGAGTTCGTCGCCCCCTATGAGAT
Organism: Mycobacterium sp.; assembly: GCA_035472875.1. Taxonomy (GTDB): domain Bacteria; phylum Actinomycetota; class Actinomycetes; order Mycobacteriales; family Mycobacteriaceae; genus Mycobacterium. The sequence continues at coordinate 1,130 of DATIOT010000036.1, read as the reverse complement.
GCTCAACGAGCCGAGCATGCAGGCGTCGATCGGCATCTTCAGCACACCCGAAGAAGTGCAGCAGCAATGGGAGGACTGCCGACGCGGGATCATTCCGGCCGACCCGACGATCGCCTTCCAGGTGCCATCGCAGAACGACCCCGACCTCGCGCCGCCCGGCAAGCACGCCGCGTCCGCGTTCGCGCTGTGGTTCCCCATCGAGGGCGACGTGGACTACGGTGCGGCGAAAGTCGAGATGGGTCAACGGGTGATCGACAAGATCAACCGGTTGGCGCCCAACTTCGAACGGAGCATCATCCGGCACACCACCTTCACGCCCAAGCACATGGGCGTGATGTTCGGCGCCCCCGGCGGCGACTACTGCCACGGCCTGTTCCACGCCAACCAGGTAGGCCCCAACCGGCCTGGGCCGAAAGGCTTTGTCGGCCAGCCGCTTCCGGTCGACGGACTTTACCTGGCCAGCACCGGATGCCACGGCGGGCCGGGTATCACCTTCATCCCGGGTTATAACGCGGCTCATCAGGCGCTGGCCGACGCCGGACGCTAGTCGCGCTGGTCCAGTAACCGGTCCAGCAGCGCGGTGAACTCCTTGGAGTCTACGGGTGTGAACGCCGGGCTCGGCCGGGTCCCCGGCACGTCCAGGGTGATCAGCGTCGACCGCAGCGGGCGCCGGATGTCCAGTGGCAGCCAGCGGCGCAGATCCGAGCTGCCCCAGAGGCGGAACCGGTGCATGAACAGCCCCAGCGGGTCGGCCCGGTAGCCGCGGATGCTGCCCAGCGCGATGACCTTCGATGTGCCGGACGGAAAGTGGTAGCGGCGCAGCGTGATTGCCTCCCGGTCCAGCTGGACCAGGCCGTCGTCGTAGCTCACGATGGTCACGCCCGGGAACTCCGAAGCTCGTGGCCGCGCGCGGTGAGGCAGCGGCCGTTTTCCAGGTTCCACTGCCACCCGTGCAGGTTGCAGGTCAGCGTGCTGCCCTCCACGATGCCGAACTTAGACAGGTCAGCCTTGAGGTGCGGGCACCGTCGCTGCATCTCCCAGCCGTCCATGGTGATCGACGCGGTGTCATCGTGCGTCTCAGCGAACCAGCCGTCGGCGTAGGCGATCCGCTCGTCGGTCAGGCATTTGAA
>DATIOT010000035.1:0-1973 GCA_035472875.1 Mycobacterium sp. | reverse complement strand
TGTTGGGCACCTTGGAAAACTGTGACAAACCAGGCATCTGACGGCTCTGCGCGGGCTTACTGGACGCACAGAGGCAGTTGATCGGATGGGTGGATCGCTCAATGCAACTGTGCAGGATCGGCGTGTACCGGCTCCAGGTTGTGGTCTGACCGTGAGGATCTCCGGCGTACCGCCCCAGGTTGTGGTCTGACCCGCAATGCAACTGGCTGACATGCCTTGGCTCTGATCTGTCGACCATGGCTTGGGGTGGTGCTTGCTGCCGCCGGACCGGGTGGGCGTGTCCCGATAGGGGCCTTGCCGTCAACAGGGCACCGTCACAGTTCTGACCGCCCACACCGGCCCGGCGACGGCCATCCATTCCCGTGGCGATCAGGAGACAGACGACCCGTGTCCAGCATGCCGCAGCCGATTCACCACGACCAGGACGACAACGCCGCTGGCGAGGTAGTTCTCGGTGTTGATACCCATAAGGATCTGCACGCTGCAGCGGTGATCAACCCATTGGGCGTGTTGCTGAGCAGCGAGATATTCCCGGCCACCGCCGCCGGCTACCGAGCGTTGCTGGTCTGGGCGGGTCGGTTCGGCCCCGTGCGGCGGGCTGGCGTGGAGTGCACCGGCTCCTACGGCGCGGCACTGGCCCGGCATCTGCGGGCGGCTGGCGTCAAGGTGATCGAGGTCAACCAGCCGGACAAGGCCACCCGCCGTCGCCGGGGCAAGACCGACACCCTCGACGCCGAAGCTGCCGCCCGCGCAGTATTGAGCGGCCGAGCCAGTGGCAGCGCGAAGGCCGGTGACGGGCCGGTGGAGATGCTGCGAATGTTCAAGCTGGCCAAGGCCTCCGCCATCAAGGCCCGCACCCAGACGATCAACCAACTCAAAGCCGTGCTCGTCGCGGCCGACCCGCAGTTGCGCGAAACCCTCTCCGGGCTGAGCAACCTGCGGCTCATCCGTCGCTGCACCCAACTAGAGGTGGATACACCGCAGGACACCACCAGCGCCGCCGCCTACACCCTGCGGCTCCTGGCCCGGCGCATCCTGGCACTCACCAGCGAGATCCGCGACCTGGAACACCGGATCACTACCGCCGTCACCCGCCACACCCCGACCCTGCTGGACCGCCAGGGGATCGGCCCGGACAATGCCTGCGCCCTGCTCATCGCCGCTGGCGATAACCCCGACCGGCTGCGCAGCGAAGCCTCCTTCGCCGCCCTCTGCGGCGTCAGCCCACTCGAGGCATCCTCAGGCAGGACCAGCCGTCGCCGACTCAACCGCGGCGGTGACCGACAAGCCAACTCCGCCCTCTACCGCATCGCCCTGTCCCGGCTGCGCTGGGACGCACGCACCCGCGACTACCTCGCCCGCCGTATCACCGAAGGCAAAACCCGCCGCGAGGCCATCCGCTGCCTCAAGCGATACATCGCTCGCGAGATCTACCAAATCATCACATCCCCACCAGAAACACAGCCCTCAGCCCCTTGACATCCATAGGGGCATCAGTGCCTTCTCCCGTACTGCGCCGCGGTAGCCTCTCACGGCGGCTCAGGCACCCTGCTCGGTGCGCTGGCCCACGGCCTCCCGCAGCTTTGCCTACCCCAAGGCGCCGACCAGTTCCGCAACGCCCAAGCCTGCGCGGCCGCCGGTGCCGGTATTGCCCTGATCGGTGCGGATGCCACCACCGATCGCATCGAAGCCGGGCAAGCGGCATGCCATAATGCCCTGTACCGCTCCAAAACTTGGTGTAGGGGTGGTGACCTGGGGATTTCATTGAGTGGATTAGGCGGCGTGGTGGTATTCGTTGATGGCACCGCCGAGTATTCGGTGGCGTCGGATGGGCCCGTCGGCCGGTGTGGGGACGGGTCGCCAGTGGTCGTTGGGATCCTGGTTGCGTGGTGGTGGTTGTGGATCAGGATTCGATCGGTGCACTCAGCGCGGACGGTGCGCACGAACCGTTCGGCATAACAATTCGCTCGTGG
>DATIOT010000034.1:0-5638 GCA_035472875.1 Mycobacterium sp. | reverse complement strand
AGCCGCTGCTGCGGGATGTTCGTGACGATGTCCTTGCGGATCACCGTGTGCACCAACGCGCCGGCGCCGGTTGCCAGCTCGTCCAGGCTGGCGCAGGGCACCGTGTCTCCGGCCAGCACCACCGATGCTGCTCCGGATTCGATGCGGAATCCGATGGTTGGTGCCACCGGCCGGTGATCGGTCGAGGCTACCCGGATCGATACGCCGTCGCGGTCCCACACCGGACCTTCGGTGTACTCGTGAACCTCGACCGGCGGCGGTGCATTCAGATCCGCGTGATGAGCGATCCGGTAACTGATGTCGTGGCCGAACGCCTTCAGTGTCGCCTCTACCGTCTCCGCGGTGCCCGGCGGTCCGATGATCGGCAGCGGCGCGGGATCAGGCGCGAAGGTGGTGACCCAACGTGTGATGAGGAGGTCGCCGAGATCGCCGATGTGGTCACTGTGCAGGTGGGTGAGCAGCAGTGCCGACAACCCGCCGGCGCCCACGCCGACTGCCGCCGCGCGCTGTAGCACTCCACGCCCGCAATCCACCAGGAACACCTGCCCGCCGGCCCGCACCAGGGTCGACGGGCCGGCACGATTCGGGTCGGGGATGGGGCTTCCGGTTCCGAGCAACGTGATCTCGATCATGGCCCTATCCTTGCAAGCCGCACCAGCGCGTTGTGGCATTCGACAGATCCGGCTGGCGGACAACAGGGTTCGGCCCGCACGCTACGCCCATCCGCTGGGCGGCGGCGGATAACGGCCCCAAATTGGCCGCGAGGTTGCGGACCAGAACCCGAGGCCGTCGCGGGCGGCAGAAGGCCGGCGCGTAATCCCACCCGGTGCGGTGGCTGTCGCGTTTCGACCGCGAACCTGAGGGTATGGACAGTAGTGGTTGTCGGTTCTCGTGTCGGCTTTCCCGCCACGCGAGTTAGCCGTAGCCTGGTGTGAAGCAGATCACAACCGGCTGGAGGCCTTGATGCGGATCGCGGACGTCTTGCGGAACAAGGGTGCGGCGGTGGTGACGATCAACCCCGAGGCGACGGTCCGGGAGCTGCTCGCCGGCCTCGCTGAGCAGAACATCGGCGCCATGGTGGTGGTCGGCGCCGAGGGTGTTGTCGGGATCGTGTCGGAGCGCGATGTCGTGCGCCAGCTGCACACGCATGGCGCCAGCGTGCTGTCTCGCCCGATCTCCAAGATCATGACCGCCACGGTTGCCACCTGTACGAAGTCCGACACGGTTGACTCCGTTAGCGTGCTGATGACCAAAAACCGGGTGCGCCATGTGCCGGTGCTGGACGGGAAAGAGCTGATCGGCATCGTCAGCATCGGTGATGTGGTGAAAACCCGCATGGAAGAGCTCGAGGCCGGGCAGCAGCAGCTGCAGGACTACATCACCCAGGGCTGATTACTAGCGCCAGGAGTAGTCGGCGCGCAGCCGGGCGGCCACCACGTCGAAGGTCTCGCGCTGCAGAATCGCGCCCTCGCGGCGGATACCCTCCTCGGGCACGTCGAGCACCCGGTCCAGCCGGACCCAGCTTTCCCTACCCTGGTAATCCCAATTACCAGAACCGATCCCAACCCAGTCGGGCTCGCCTGCATGGCGCTCCTGGCTGGACACCACTAACCCGAGCAGGACGCTGCGGTCACGACCCACGACCAGGACCGGCCGGTCTTTGCCGCGGGTGGGGTCGTCCTCGTAGACCACCCACGTCCAAACGATCTCCCCGGGATCGGCCCGGCCATCGAGGTCTGGGGAGTAGACCAGCTTGCGGGCCCGCTGCGCGGTGGGGAAGCTGGTGCTCGTCACTGGCCGGCCCGCGGTGATCGCGGCAGGTGACTGCGGCGCGACCGCGGCGATGACGTTCGCGGTGATCTTCACCGCTTGCTGGAGCTCCCGCAGTACGGTCTGCGAGTTCTGCACGTGCCGGACCAGCCGCGGAGCCCCGCTGAAAACCAGGTTCTCCGCGAGGCGCTGAAACGTCTTCCACTGCGATTTCCGGGCAGACGCCATATTCGCAGCATAGACGCGAGCGGCCGGGTGCGATTGTGTCCCAGTGTGTCCCGGCCACCCTGCATGGATACGCTGGACATGCCCGCGAACCGCCGCGCAAAGCACCCTCAAACATCAGTCGACCAGGAGATTCCCATCAGCAGTTTCGCTGACAAGACCTTCACCGCGCCGGCGCAGATTCGGAATTTCTGCATCATCGCTCACATCGATCACGGCAAGTCCACGCTGGCGGACCGGATGCTTCAGCTCACCGGCGTTGTCGACGAGCGGTCGATGCGCGCCCAGTACCTGGACCAGATGGACATCGAGCGGGAACGCGGGATCACCATCAAGGCGCAGAATGTACGGCTGCCCTGGCGGGTAGCGGCTGGCGAAGCCGCCGGAGAAGAATTTGTACTGCACCTGATCGACACCCCCGGTCACGTCGACTTCACCTACGAGGTGTCGCGCGCGCTGGAGGCTTGTGAGGGCGCGGTGCTGCTGGTCGACGCCGCGCAGGGCATCGAGGCGCAGACCCTGGCCAATCTGTACCTGGCGCTGGATCGCGACCTGCACATCATTCCGGTGCTCAACAAGATCGACCTACCTTCGGCGGATCCCGATCGCTATGCAGCCGAGATCGCTCACATAATCGGCTGCGAACCGGGCGATGTGCTGCGCGTGTCCGGCAAAACAGGCGAGGGCGTGGCCGACCTGCTCGACCACGTGGTGCGTGAGGTGCCGCCCCCGCAGGGCGACGCCGACGCGCCCACCCGCGCGATGATCTTCGACTCCGTCTATGACATCTACCGCGGCGTGGTGACCTATGTCCGCGTGGTCGACGGCAAGATCAACCCGCGCGAGCGCATCGCGATGATGTCCACCGGCGCCACCCACGAACTGCTCGAGGTCGGCATCGTCTCGCCCGAACCGAAGCCCAGCGCGGGCCTGGGCGTCGGGGAGGTGGGCTACCTGATCACCGGGGTGAAAGACGTCCGCCAGTCCAAGGTCGGCGACACCGTGACGACCGCCCGCCATGGCGCCACCGAAGCGCTGACGGGTTACCGCGAGCCCAAGCCGATGGTCTACTCCGGGCTGTATCCCGTCGACGGTTCCGACTACCCGAATCTGCGCGACGCCCTGGACAAGTTGCAGCTCAACGACGCGTCCCTGACCTACGTGCCGGAAACGTCAGTAGCGCTGGGCTTTGGGTTCCGGTGTGGCTTCCTGGGCTTGCTGCACATGGAGATCACCCGCGAGCGTCTGGAGCGCGAGTTCGACCTGGACCTGATCTCGACGTCGCCGAACGTCGTGTATCGGGTGGTCTTAGAAGGAGAGGCAGGCGGGGGCCTTGTGGTGACCAACCCGTCGGATTGGCCGGAGGGCAAAATCCGCACGGTTTACGAGCCGGTGGTCAAGACCACCATCATCGCGCCCAGCGAGTTCATCGGCACGATCATGGAGCTGTGCCAGTCGCGCCGTGGCGAGCTGGGCGGCATGGACTACCTGTCGCCCGAGCGGGTGGAACTGCGCTACACCATGCCGCTCGGGGAGATCATCTTCGACTTCTTCGACTCGCTGAAATCGCGCACCCGCGGCTACGCCAGCCTCGACTACGAGGAGGCCGGCGAGCAGGAGGCCCAGCTGGTCAAGGTCGACATCCTGCTGCAGGGCGAGGCGGTCGACGCGTTCAGCGCGATCGTGCACAAGGATTCGGCATTCGCCTACGGCAACAAGATGACCACCAAGCTCAAGGAGCTGATCCCACGCCAGCAGTTCGAGGTGCCGGTCCAGGCGGCCATCGGTTCGAAAATCATTGCGCGCGAGAACATCCGGGCAATCCGTAAGGACGTGCTGTCGAAGTGTTACGGCGGTGACATCACCCGTAAACGCAAACTTCTGGAAAAGCAGAAGGAAGGCAAGAAGCGGATGAAGACCATCGGGCGGGTCGAGGTGCCGCAGGAGGCCTTCGTTGCCGCGTTGTCCACCGATTCAGCGGGGGACAAGGGTAAGAAGTAAGCCGCACCGGAACCCTGCGTCGGCCCCGCGGCTACACCTGCTTGTTCGCTATGAGATCGCCGGACGCCGCGTTGATCGTGACTTTGTGTTCGACTATGTAATAGTCCCAGACGTCGGCTTCCCACACGGGGGTGCCATTGCTGTCGCCGAGGTTCAGCTCGGTGACGGAGGCGTCGCGCACTGTGGCGAGAATCTTGTCCACAGCCGCGCGGTAGTCCACACGCGCGGCCTGCACCCGGGCACGATTTTGGGTCTTGTCGGCGTCACTCTCGTTCTTCGGGGTGGGTCCGACCATCACTGTGACACCGTCGGACGACACGTCCATCGATTGCGTCGTCCCGTCCGGGGTGGCCACCAGGACCCTCCAGGTTCCGCTCTCTTGGGATCTGACGAAGATCAGCGTGCCGTTCGGCACCGCCGCCACGGCAGCGGCTCCGGCGCGCAACAACGTGTGCGGGTCGGGCGGCGCGGCCGGACGTGACCATGAGCCGTGCGGCGGGGTGGTTGTCGCCGATGTCGCAGCGGGTTTGCCGCTATGGCCGCACCCGACGAACGCCACAATCGCCCCGGAAATGAACGCGGTGAGAACCCAGCATCGACGTGTCGCGGCAGCCATCGGCGCATGGTACATCGGGTAAGCGCGAATTGCCTTGTCGACGTGCCGTTTCCGTTACGGCCGCACTTCGTCAGCGGGTGTCGGGTCGGGTGATTTCACATCGGTGCGTTGGCCGGCTGGAACATCCCGGAGCCGTCGGATTCTTCCTCGGCGCGGATCACGTGCACCACCGCGTTGATCAACGCCAGGTGAGTGAACGCCTGCGGGAAGTTACCGAGGTGCCGGCCGGTGCGGGCCTCGATCTCCTCGGCGTAGAGGTGCAGCGGGCTGGCGTAGGACAGCAGCCGCTCGCAGAGCCGCTTGGCACGGGCCACCTCACCGATCTCGACCAGCGCCGACACCAGCCAGAACGAGCAAATAGTGAACGTGCCTTCCTCGCCGGACAGCCCGTCGTCGGTTTCCTCGACCCGGTATCGCAGCACCAGGCCTTCCTCGGTGAGCTCGTTGGCGATGGCCAGCACCGTGTTGCGCACGCGCGGATCGTCCGGCGGCAGGAATCGGGTCAGCACCACCAGCAGCAGCGAGGCGTCCAGTGCGTCGCTACCGTAGCGCTGGGTGAACACGCCCCGGGAGTCCACGCCGTGCTCCAGAATGTCGGCCTTGATCTCCTCGGCGATGGCACGCCACTGCTGGGCGTAGCTCCGCTCACCCTGCCGCTCGGCCAGCTTGGAGCCCCGGTCGAGCGCTACCCAGCACATCACCTTCGACGAGGTGAAGTGCTGCGGTTCTCCGCGCACCTCCCAGATTCCGCGGTCGGGCTCGCGCCAGTGCTCGATCGCCTCCTCCACCTGTTTCTTGAGCACCGGCCACAGCGTCTCTGGGATTTGCTCGCGCGACTTGGCGTGCAGGTAGAACGAGTCCAGAATCGAGCCCCAGATGTCGTGCTGGACCTGGTCGTAGGCGCCGTTGCCGATCCGCACTGGGCGCGCGTGGTCATAGCCGGTCAGATGGTGCAGCTCGTCTTCGACCAGGCTGCGCTCACCACCAACCCCATACATCACCTGCAGCGGATGGCGCTCGTTGCTG
>DATIOT010000033.1:0-3133 GCA_035472875.1 Mycobacterium sp. | reverse complement strand
CACAGTTTCTCGCCGTTGATTACCCAGCCGTCGGACCGGGGGCGCGCAGTCGTCCGCATCGAACCCAGATCGCTGCCCGCGTCGGGCTCGGAGAACCCCTGACACCAGAATTCCTCGCCGCGCAGTAGCAGCGGGAAGATGTCCTCGACCAGGTCGGGCCGGCCGAACTCGGCCACCGCGGGCCCGAGCACTTCGTGCATCGACCAGGACGTGGTGTGTACCAGCGCTCGACCGGTGAGCTCCTCGCCGAGGACGGCACGCAGGATCGGCGAGCCGCCCAGGCCACCGATGCGCGTCGGCCATCCCCAGCGCATCCAACCGGCGTCGAACAGCAACCGCTGCACGCGACGTTGGTGGTTCAACTGGGCCTCGACACTCTGATCCTCGATCGCCGGGACCAGCGGCTCTCCGACCTCGTCGATCCAGGCCCGTACCCCGGCGCGAAATTCGCGCACCTCCACGACAGCCGCCCGTTCTTAGGACTCGATGAACCCAGAGGCGACGTAGGCCTGACGGATCGGCGGCTTCAGATCGTCGGGGAACGCAGTCTGCGGGGGTCGGGCGGGGTGGTCGCCGATGGGCAGTCCGAGCAACGAGGCGCCGAACTTGAATCCGGCTCCCCAGTGGGTGAACATTCCGGGTCGGGCGGGATGCGACTGGTAGCGGCGGCTCGCCTCACGCATGGCGGTCAAACCGGTCTCGGCGGCGAAGGTGTCGGCGCGCTCGAAATCGCCCTGCACCAGCAATTCTCGCCATTCGCTGAACAGCAGCGCGCCCGGCTTCTCATAGAGGTAGAGCGCCGAACCGAGCGCTCCTGGGTGGGGTATCCCCAACCGGATCCCGGCCTCGTCGGCCGCTTCCCAAATCACCATGTCGGGGGCCAGCTCATGGATTGCCAGGCTGTGCTGCGCGTCGAGCAACCCGTTCTTGAGTCCGCACAGTGCTGGAACCTCGCGGTAGAGCTCGACGCATTCCTCGGGGGTTAGTACCAGCCCTGTCGAATGCGAGTTGAAGAAGCCCAGCGGCATGTCGGTGCGGTCGGCGACGTAGCACAGGTACTCCAGCACACCGGGCTTCCCGGAGCACTCAAAGTAGGGCGTCAGGATGTAGCAGATGTCGGCACCCAACTCTTGGGCGTTCAGCGTGAGCTCGACGGCCTGTTTGGCCGTGTCGGTGCTCGACATCACCTGCACCAGCGCGCCGGGTTTGACCCGTCGGGCCTCCTCGATGGCGACCCTGACTACTTCTTTGAGTTCGTCGGTGGTCAGTGACCAGAATTCGGCGATGCCGCCGGTCAGCCAGATGCCGTCCTGGTCCAGCTCGACCAGGCAGTGCCGCACCAACGCGCGCAGCGCCTCATAGTCGATTTCGTCGCCGTCGAGACCGCAGAACGGGGTGTAAAGCGAACTGCAGTTGCCGCGCAGATGTTCTGACGCCCACTCCTTCGCCTCTTTGCCGGTGACAACTGTGGCCACAAACGACTCCTTCTGCACTGTTGCCGGACGCGAGATTCTCGGGCCAGGTGATGACTATCACGTACGCGTCATGGTAGAACGTTATCTGCGCCTATTGCAAGGAATAGGTGCATCGACGATGCACCCTGATCCGCGTATTTCGCTAGATTCACCCGCAGCAACACCGAGGAGTGTGATGTCGCAAGGCATGGAGGGCCAGGTCGCCGTGGTCGCCGGTGCATCGATGGGCGTCGGCCGGGCGACCGTGATTCGCCTCGCGCAGGACGGCGCGACGGTAGTGCTGCTGGCCCGCCGCAAATTGCTGCTCGACGAGGTCGTCGAGATCATCGGGCCCAGCGCCGTGCCGATCGTCACCGATGTCACCAGCAGCCATGATGTGCACGCCGCCTTCGATCAGATCGCGACGCAGTTCGGCCGCATCGACGTCCTGATCAACTCCGCAGGCGCCAGCCGGATTCGGCTGATCGAAGAAGCCAGCGACGAAGACATCGCCGTCACGGTCAACACCAACCTGGTGGCTCCGATCTACACCACGCGCGCGGCGATTCCGCTGCTGCGGGCGGCCGGCGGCGGCGACATCATGAACATCTCCTCGGAGATCACCCTCGACGACATGCCGATGATGACCCTCTATGCCGCCACCAAGCGTGGCCTCAACGGTTTCACCGGAGCTATGAGCAAGGAGCTGCGGCGAGACGGCATCCGGGTGACCCTGGTCATTCTCGGCGCGGTCGCGGACACCGGGATCCACGAGAACTTCGGCCCGGGCGACCTCGAAAGGGCCTGGCCGTTGTGGGAAGCCGACGGCTACCTAACCCGAATGAGCGGCACCCACCTCCTTGCTCCGACCACCGTCGCCAACGTGCTGCACGACATCATCACCCGACCACGTGAAGTGATGATGGACGTGGTTCACGTCCGTCCGGCGAGCAGCTGACCAGCCGCCGACGCGCCCGGGCTCTTGCCCGGCCAGAACTGAAACTGCAAAGGAGACAGAGTGATTCGACCGATGGACGGCGTCCGGGTGCTGGAGGTGGCGCAATTCACCTTTGTCCCGGCCGCGGGTGCGGTCTTGGCCGACTGGGGCGCCGACGTCATCAAGGTCGAACACGCCGAAACCGGCGACGCCCAGCGTGGCCTGAGCGCCCTGATGGGCATGCCGGTCGGCAGCGGATCCTTCGCGCCCTTGATGGAACACCCCAACCGGGGCAAACGCAGCATCGGCCTGGCTCTGGAGCAGCCAGGGGCGCTGGAGGTGCTGCACGAGCTGATCCGCACCAGCGACGTGTTCCTGACGAACTTCTTGCCCGCGGCGCGCCGCAGGCTGGGCATCGAACTCGACCACGTCCGCAAGGTCAATCCAGACATCATTTACGTCCGGGGATCCGGCTTCGGCGCCACCGGCCCCGACAGCGAGAAAGGCGGCTATGACAGCACCGCCTTCTGGGCCCGGGCCGGTAGCGCGATGGGAACCACCCCGGTGGACTACGACGGCCTGTGTGTGATGCCCGCCGGCGCCTACGGTGATTCGCTGGGCGGGATGACCATCGCCGGCGGTATCGCCGGAGCTCTGTTCGCCCGGGAGCGCACCGGTGAGACCTCTGTTATCGATGTGTCCCTGCTCGGGGTCGGTGCCTGGGCCAACGCGCTCTCGGTGG
>DATIOT010000032.1:0-9412 GCA_035472875.1 Mycobacterium sp. | reverse complement strand
GCCAGCTCCAGCGCATATAACCGGCCGAGCCCTCGGCCCGCTCCCGTCACGATTGCGACCTGGTCGGTGAAATCGATCACGACAGGCGCTCCTTTCTTTCGGCGTTCGTGAGGCTTCTACCGAGTTCCGTGAGATAGCGGTCGGGGCCGCCGAGAAATGCGCTCCAGCTCAGCAGACGTTTGAGATAGAGGTGAGCGTCGTGCTCCCAGGTGTAGCCGATGCCGCCGAATACCTGGATCGCGGTATCGCCGACGGTGGCCAACCGTCCGGCGAACGCCTTTGCCCGCAACGCGGACAGGTGTCGCTCCGTGGCGTTGGCATTGTCGGCAGCCCACAATGCGTGGATCACCCCGCTGCGCGCCAGCTCGACGGTTTCGTACATGTCGACGCACAGATGCTGGATTGCCTGAAATGAGCCGATGACCTGGCCGAATTGCTTTCTCACCTTTGCATATTCGACGGCCAGCTGCATGACGGCCCGCGCGGCGCCGAGCGCGTCAGCGGCCGTGGCGATTAGCACATCGTCGACCACCGCTGCGACAGCGTTGGGTGACGGGGTAGCCAGCCGGTGCGCGGTCACGTCGTCGAGCGCGACTCGGAACTGCTTGCGGGTCTGGTCGATACCGCGCACGGAGATCACCGAAATGCCTGATGAGTCGGCCTTCACCGCAAAAAGCCCGATGCCGTCACGGTCCTCGGCAAGTACCAGCAGGACAGTCGCCGCGGCGGCGTCAGAAATAGCGAACTCGCCCCGCAACACGACGTCGTCACCCCGCTCGGTGGCTTTGACGGCGGCGTCGTTCAACTCCAGCGGGCCGACCGCAGCGATCGTGGTGCCGTCGGCGATCCCGGTCAAAACCTCAGCGGCACGCGCCTCGGAACGGAGGCCGCCGAGCCGGGTCAGCGCGCGCGGCGCGGCCACCGCGCTCGACAACCAGGGCCCCGGGTGCAGGGCCGCGCCGAGCTCTTCGGCCACGATGCCGGCCTCGACCATCGTCATGCCGGCACCGCCGTATTCCTGCGGCACCAACAGCCCTGTTGTCCCGAGGTCGGCCAGGCCGCGCCAGACGGCGCCGGTGATGCCAGTCGGATCGTCGAGTAGTGCACGCACGTGGCCCGAAATCGGTGCTTTCTCAGCAAGAAAGCGCCGTGCCGTGTCGCGCAGCGCCACTTGCTCGTCGGTCAATTCGAGGTTCATTGCCGCGGCAACCCAAGCACCCGTTGGGCGGTGATGTTCTTGTTGATCTGAGTCGTGCCGCCCGCGATGGTCAGCGAACGCGATGTCAGGCGGTAGTCGGCCCAGCGGCCCTGCACGCCATGGGTGCCCAGCACGTCGAAGGCCAGGGCAGCCATGTCTTGTCCGATTTCACCCCAAACGGTCTTGGCGAGGCTGGCCGAACCGAGGGCAGAATGGTCCGAGCCGCCGTGCAGTGTCGCCGAGATCGACCGCTGGCAGAGCACTTCCAGATACTTTATGCGCAGCGCGATCTCGCCGAGGCGCCCCAGCGTCACCGGGTCGTCGAGCGCATCGCCGGCATCGGTCGCGGCAAAGTCGGCCACCAGTTCCTCCAGCCGCACCTGCATCTCCGCATACAGCCGCGCGGCCCCGGCGCGCTCGTGGCTCAACGTGGTGGTGGCCACCTGCCAGCCGGCGTTGAGTGGTCCGAGCAACGCGTCCGCGGGGACTCGCACATCGTGAAGGAACACCTCGGCGAAATCGGTGTCACCGTTGAGTGTGACCAGCGGGCGGACCTCGATGCCGGGCAGTGTCATGTCGACAATCAAGCAGGAGATCCCCTTGTGTTTCGGCGCCTCGGGATCGGTGCGCACATACAGCTGGCACCAGTCGGCTCGATGGCCGAGCGAAGTCCAGATCTTCTGTCCGTTGACGAGGAAGTCGTCGCCGTCGCGTACCGCGCGGGTGCGCAGCGCCGCGAGATCGGATCCCGCTTCGGGCTCTGACATTCCCTGGCACCAGATGTCGTCCGCGCGCATCATGCGGGGGAGCAGCGTTGTCTTCTGGGACTCGGTGCCGTATTGCATGATGGCGGGAGCGATGTTGTTCATGCCAATGACGTTGAGCGGCAAGGGTGCCCGAGCACGTGTGGTTTCCTCGGTGTAGACCAGCTGCTCTAGAACTGTCGCTCCGCGGCCACCGTACTCGCGCGGCCAGGAGACAGCAGCCCACCCGGCGTCGGCCATGGTGCGGTTCCAGGTGCGCAGCATCTTGAATGTTGCGTCGTCGCGTCCGGAGGGCCGGCGGGCGGCGATCAGCTCGTCGGTCAGATTCGCCGACAGCCAGTCGCGCAGCTCGGCGCGGAACTGTTCCACCCCCGCTGGGTACGAGAAATCCACGTTCTCTTGTCTACCTCGCGCGATTGACTGCGGCCAAGCCGGACTTTACGTTGGAACAGATATTTGGTCAACGAGGTCCCGGAGGTTTGGGCGTGCCAAGCGACGCTGGTGGCGATCTGACGGGGGCGCTGGGCATGCTCGCCTCCGCACTCGCGGGCGTACCCGTGGCGGTTGCCGAGCTGCAACCGGGCGACCCCCCGTGGACTGACGGCCAGACGATTTACGTCGATCCTTCGGCACGCGCACGCACGAAACTCGCGGCGGTTGCCGTACAGGCCTCGATGATCGCGGCCGGCAGCCTGGATCCCGACGTCGTGCGTCCCCTGGTCCGACACCCCCGGCTGGCCAGGCGCTATCTGGCAGTCGAGGGTCACCGCGCACTGGTCCTCAATAGCGACCTGCTGCCACGCATCTTGGCGTCAGTGGGCAACCGCGACATCGCCAGTCGCAGCGATTCACCCGCCGCTTCGCTGAGAATTGCCGACGGACGGGTAGCGATCGACGACCCGGCGCCGGAATTTGGCGTGATCCGTGCGGCGAAGGTACTGGCCGTGTGCTCCCGGGCGGCCAAACAACAGGAGCAGGACAAGCCTGGACATGTCCCGCGCGGTCGCGGCGCCAAGGAACTCGAGGAGTTTGACGACGGCGCGATCGACGATTCCGACGATCCGGATCTGTTCACCAGCCCCGTTGGCGGAGGCGGCTTCATCGGCAAGTGGCTGAAGAAGATGCTGTCCTCGGCGCGTAAGACCGGGAGCGGCGGCGGACCACCCGGCGCGGATACTCCAACGCATCGCACCAACTCCGCGATCCGCGGCGCGCACGCGGTGTCATCGCTGGCTTCAACGTCGAGCGAGGACGTCAACGACCGAGCAGCCCAAAGCGGCGCGCCCGGCGTGACGTATCCGGAATGGGACGCCACGCGCAAGTGTTACCGGCCCGCGTGGTGCACCGTGCGCGAGGTCGAGCCGCAGATCAAGGCATCGGCGACGCACGCGATCGACGACGCCATCAGCGTGCGTCGCCCGCTGTCACGACTTGGGATGGGCCTGTACCGCCGCCACCGCCAGCCGCAGGGAGACGACATCGATATCGACGCAGCGGTTGAGGCGCGCGTCGAGATGCTGGCCGGGTCGGTGCCCGACGAGGCGGTGTACCTCGACAGCCTGCGGCGCCGGCGCGACCTGTCGGTGCTGCTCCTGCTCGATGTCTCGGGATCGGCGGCGGAGCCCGGAACGGTGGGGCGCACGGTGCACGAACAACAGCGTGCGGCGGTCGCCAACCTCACCGTTGCGCTGCACGATTTGGGTGACCGGGTCGCGCTCTACGCCTATTACTCGCAGGGCCGGCGCGCGGTCAGCGTGGTGCCCGTCAAACGGTTTGACGACCACCTCGACTCCCGAGTCATGAAGCGGCTGAATAGCCTCGAACCCGGCGCGTATTCTCGCCTCGGTGCGGCTATCCGCCACGGCGCCGCGGTGTTGGAGGCGCGCGGAGGTACATCACGGCGGCTGTTGGTGGTGCTGTCCGATGGACTCGCGTACGACCACGGGTACGAGCGGGCCTACGGTGCCGCGGATGCGCGCCGCGCCTTGATCGAGGCCCGCCGCCGCGGCACCGGCTGCGTATGCCTGACGATTGGTGCGGGAACCGACGTGCATTCGCTGCGCCGCGTCTTCGGCAGCACCGCACACGCGACGATCGCGCGCCCAGATCAGCTCGCTGGTGTGATCGGACCGCTATTTCGGTCCGCACTGGGCTCGGCAGGGGTCCGCCGGAGGGTGTCGTGACAGGTGCGCGATAGGGCGAGACTTGGCCTGACGCCATGTCCCAGAATGCAGTTGGCGTTCGGTGCCGCGTGCCGAACCTGCTCGTCAGGAGACTTGAAACAAACATCTGTTCCGGTTAGGCTCCAAATAACGCGGGTAGCGGAAGGGAAGCTATGGCCAACGAGTCCGGACTCGTTTACCGGAACGGCGTGACCCCCGAGGTGGATACGGTACGGCCCTACTACAAGGCGATCGGCAGCGAAGAGGCCATCTTCAAGGCGGCGTACCGGCAGGGTTTGGCGCTACTTTTGAAGGGGCCGACGGGTTGTGGCAAGACCCGCTTCGTCGAGGCGATGGCCTACGATCTCGGCCGGCAGCTGATCACCGTCGCCTGCCATGATGACCTCACCACCGCGGACCTGGTCGGTCGGTATCTGCTGCAGGGCGACGAGACGGTGTGGGTGGACGGGCCGCTTACCCGGGCGGTGCGCGAGGGCGCGATCTGCTATCTAGACGAAGTGGTGGAAGCCCGACAGGACACCACCGTGGTGCTGCATCCGCTCGCCGACCACCGGCGGCAGCTACCCATCGAGCGACTCGGTGTCACGCTGGACGCGGCGCCCGGATTCGGCCTTGTAGTGTCCTACAACCCCGGCTATCAAAGCGTGCTCAAGGATCTGAAGGATTCGACACGTCAGCGGATGGTCGCCGTCGAATTCGGTTTCCCCGCAGCCGATGTCGAAGAAGGGATCGTCGCACACGAGGCGGGCGTGGATGATGCGATCGCCGCTGAACTGGTGCGTTTCGGGCAGGCCATTCGCCGGTTGGAGACTGGCGGGCTGCGTGAGGTCGCGTCGACCCGCGTGCTCATCGCTGCGGGCATGCTTATCGCGGAGGGCCTGACAGTGCCGGCGGCGGCCCGGGCTGCGATCGCTGGGCCACTCACCGACGACGTGGCAGTGGGCAAGGCTCTGGGCGAGATGATCGAGGTCTATCTGGGTGGGGCGGATGGGCCCGATGATTGACGCTGCATAGCGCCCCCCGCTAGGGTCTGAACAAATATTAGGTTTGCAGATCGGGCGCGTGAGTTTGCCACCCGGGAGGTCAGATGTCCTACGAAAGCAGCGCAGCGCCGATCAAGGTCGGCTACCTGATGGACTTCACGCTGCCGCCCGGCTTTCCCGAGGCAATGTTGGCCGACTTCACTCGGTGCTTCGACATCACATTCGAGGAGGCCGTCGAGCATGGGCTGATGGACCGTCCGGTACAGATGATCTATCGCGAAGTGGAAGGCCTGCCCAAAGGGTCGGTCAAGGCGGTGATCGACGCCTTCGGGGAACTGGTCGACGAAGGCTGCCTAGTGGTGTTCGGGCCGCACATCACCGATAACTGTGTGCCGACCCGCGAAGCGATCGAGGAGCGGTTCAAGGTACCGGCCATCAGCGTCACAGGCACCGACGACTGGCTCGGCGAGTGGACCTTCTCTTTCCCACAGGGCTCGATGACCGACGAACCCATCTTCCTGGCAGACCTGGCCACCAAGCGCGGCATCAATGAAATAGGGGTTCTGGTCGAGCAGAACCTGATCGGCGAGAGCTACCTGAAGAATCTGCGAAGTGCGTGCCGCCGCAAGGGCATCCGCATCGTCGCGGAGGCGGCGATTGCCCAAACCGCGCAAGACATCAATGAGGCCGTCCGCACCCTGCATGAAGCCAAGGCCGAGGCGATCGTGCATCTGGGCTTCGGCTTCGGCATTGTGTTCATCAACCCGGCGTTGGAAGCCGTCAACTGGGATCCACCGAGATTCACCACCACGGCATTCCAGAACGCCTGGGTCAACCCGATCATGTGGAACGCATTCATGGGCTGGATCGGGGTCGACCAGTACGACGAGGGCAACCCGATCGGGCAGGACTTTCTCGACCGGTATGCGCAGAAGTATGACGGCAGGCGCCCCGAGTATTGCGTACCGGTGGTCAACCACGACGTCGCCGCCACCCTGGTGCGGGCATTCACCGACGCGCACCCGCTCAGCCCGCGCGGGGTCAAAGAGGCATTGGAGCGGGTGAAGATGATGCCCGCCGCCTCCGGCGCCCCCGGTACCCGGGTCTCCTTCGGAAAGTGGACTCGGCGCGCATGGATGGGCGCGGGCTATCTGGTGGCGCGAACTCTGGATTCCGACGGCACCAACTCGCATCTAGTCGATCGCTTCGGAGAGTGAGGCTGACGAAATGAGTACCGACCAATCGACACCGCTAGCTCACGGCGACAAGTCGGCACGCGCGCAGGGCAGCGACAAACGCGGCTGGGGTGGCTGGGTCGCCGGCGCTGCCCTCGCAGCCTTCGCGCTCTTCTTCATCGTGAACTCCCGTACCGCCCTTGACCCGCGCGTCGCCAATCCGAATGTGCAGGGCCGGCCTCGTCCGGTCAGGTTCACCTTCGGGTTGGACTACATCACTTTCTTGGATGTTGCCACCGCCATCACGCTGGTTGTGCTGCTGGTGGTGTTCATCAGGGGCTGGCGGCGCAATCCGGGCAGTCCGGTGATGCTGATGTTCTTGTGCACCACGCTGATTGTGTGGCAGGACCCGATCATGAACTGGGCGCCGTTCGCGGTCTACAACCCCGACCTCCTCCACTGGCCGGAGTCGTGGCCGCTGGTGTCGTTGTCGCCGACCGTCGAACCATTCGTGGTCTTCGGCTACGTGATGTTCTATTTCGGACCTTACTTCCCGGCGGTCTGGATCTTGCGCAAATGGCAGGCGAGGAAAGGGCCCGAGGCCTTTGTGTCGCGGCACCCGCTGATCGTCCTGGGCCTGATCACTTGTGCGATCGGCTTCGTCATGGACGCGTTTCTGGAGAACACGTTAATCCACTGGGGAATGTACATCTATTCGCAGGTGATTCCGTGGGGTTCGATATTCACCGGAACGACATTCCAGTTCCCGCTGATCTGGGAGTCGTTCTCGGTGACCTTCGTGATGGTCCCGGCTGCGATCCTGTGTTACCGCGACGACACCGGGAAGTCGGTGGCCGAAAAGTTGGCCGCGAAAGCAAAGATCTTTCCGAGCCGGCCGGTGCTCGGCACGTTCCTGGTGATGTTCGCCATCATCAACGTGTCCTACTTCGCCTACGGCGCGTGGTTCTGGGCTATCAAGGTCAGCCATGCGGCCACCTCGGTCGCCTGCCCGTGGCCCTATCCGGAGGCCAAAGTCTATGATCCACAAGGGTTTTACGAGAAGGCGGGCGCCCAAGGCCCGTACTCGGTCGGCATCTGGTCGACCTGGATGAGCGGGCAACCGAATGGCCGGCCGCACGTCGACCCACCGCCGCCGGGTCAAGGCGCCTGTGCGAGCAAGAATGGCTGAGCCGCGCACGGTCGTCATCACCGGCGCGTCCCGCGGACTGGGGTTCGCCTCTGCCGTGCGCCTGTACCGAGAGGGATGGCGGGTGGTTGCGGCGATGCGCACGCCCGACCGAGGGTTGGCGCTGTTGCGCGAGGCGACGGGAGCCGCCGACGACGACGATCGGCTGATCGGTGTGCAGCTCGACCTTACGGATGCTGCGTCAATCTCCGCGGCGGCCAAGGCAATTGAAGAAGCCGTGGGCGCACCTTACGCGCTTGTGCACAACGCGGGGATCTCCGCCGCCGGAATGGTGGAAGAGTCCGATATGGAGCTGTGGCAGAAGATGTTCGCCACCCACGTCATGGGCCCCGTCGCGCTTACCCAGGCCCTGTTGCCTTCGATGCGTGCGGCGGGCGAGGGGCGCATCGTGCTGGTCGCCAGCACAGCCGGAGTGCGTGGCCAGCCGGGCACCGCGCCGTACTCGGCGTCCAAGGGCGCCATGGAGCGGTGGGGCGAATCCATGGCGTGCGAGATCGCGCCCTTCGGTCTCGGTGTCACCGTTGTGGTGACCGGCACATACGACACCGACATCATCACCGATGCGGGCGCCATCGACGATCGCAACTTCGACGGCCCGTACGCCCGGTTGCACAACACCATGAACACCCGCGGGCGATTCGCGATGCGTTTCGCTAGGGCACCCGAGCGGTTCACCGACGGACTGGTCAAGGCGCTGGATGACCGGGGGCCGTTCCGCCGCCGCGGTGTGGGTCCGGATGCCTCGATGCTGCTGGCCTTCAACAGGATCCTCCCCTCCTCGAGCATGCACCACATGTCCCGGATCGTGCTCGGCATTCCCAGACAGGGCTCGATGCGCGGCGGGGCATGGCCGCTCACAGTTGGCCAAAGGGCAATGGTGTTCGCCGCGCGCCTTGTTCCGCAGCCGGTGCTGCAGCGCTTGGCGTCGTTGGCGGCGAAGCGCCGCAAGGGAAGTCAGGGGAGTGAAGGGGAGTGAGAGGTAAGTATGGATCAGCTATTTGACGACCTCGAGGACTTTGGCTCCTTCGATGACGCGATATCCGGTGACGTGCGGGACCCGTACACCGAGCTGGCGCGGTTGCGCCACGAGGAACCGGTGCAGCGACTCGAAACGTCGGGAGCGCTTCCGCACGAGGAGTCATTACCGATGTTCATCGTGTATCGCCACGAGGATGTCCAGCAGATGCTGCGTGACAACGAGACGTTCTCGTCGTCGGCCGTCATCGCGGCGTTCGGCCCGGTGCTGGGCGAAGGTGTGATGCTCGGCATGGACGAACCGATCCACGGCCGGCTGCGTTCGCTGGTATCGAAGGCGTTCACGCAGAAGTCATTGGCGCGCTGGCAGGACGAGTTGGTCGGCCGCGTCGCAAATAGTCTGATCGACAATTTTGCCCCCAATGGCAAGGCAGATCTGGTGAAGGAATTCACCTTCGACTATCCGAGCCAGATCATCGCGGGCCTCTTGGGCTTGCCGGAAAAGGATTACCCACAGTTCCAGCGATGGTCGATTTCGCTGCTGAGTTGGCTGATGAACCCGGAACGCGGGCTTGCGGCCTCAGCGGCACTTTGTGATTACTTCGCGCCGATCCTCGAGGCCCGCCGGGCCGAGCCGAAGGACGACCTGATCAGCGCGCTCGGTGCGGCCGAGATCGACGGGGAAAAGCTCGCGGACGAAGAGATCTTCTCGTTCCTTCGGCTTTTGCTGCCCGCAGGCGTCGAGACGACGTACCGGGCGCTGGGTAGCCTGCTGCTCGGGTTGCTCTCGGATCCGCCGCAATTGGATGCCATCCGCGCGGACCGGTCCCTGCTGCCACAGGCCATCGAGGAGGGTGTCCGGTGGGAACCGCCGCTGCTGACCATCACCCGGGTGGCGACCCGCGACACCGAACTCGGCGGCGTGGC
>DATIOT010000031.1:0-1892 GCA_035472875.1 Mycobacterium sp. | reverse complement strand
ACCTCAGGAATGAAGAGCGCGCTCAATGGCGGGTTGAACCTGTCCATCCGCGACGGCTGGTGGGACGAATGGTACGACGGCGAAAACGGTTGGGAGATACCGTCTGCCGACGGGCTGGCCGACGAGTCTCGTCGCGACGACCTGGAGTCCAGCGGGCTCTACAACCTGCTGGAACAAGTGGTGGCACCGAAGTTCTACGAGCGCGAGGAACATGGGGTGCCGCCGCGGTGGATCGAAATTGTGCGCCACACCTTGCAGACCCTCGGCCCGAAAGTGCTGGCTTCCCGGATGGTGCGGGACTACGTCGAGCACTATTACACGCCGGCAGCAGAGTCGCTGCGCAGGACCATCGCAGCCGCTGAGAGTGACGAAAGCGGTGCAGAGTTCGGCGCTGCCCGAGAGCTGGCCGCCTACCGCAGCCGCGCCCAAGATGCATGGCCCAAGATCAACATCACCGACGTCGACAGCACCGGCCTGCCGGATACCCCGGTGCTGGGCTCGAAGTTGACCCTGACCGCAACCGTGCAACTGGCCGGGCTGGGACCCGAGGAGGTCACGGTCCAGGCGCTGGTGGGCAGGGTTGACGCCAGCGACGCACTGCTGGATCCGGTCACCGTCGAAATGTCCTATACCGGCACCGCCGAAGGAGGCAACCAGGTCTTCTCGACCACGACGCCGCTGCCGCTGGCCGGAGCGGTCGGATACACGGTGCGCGTACTGCCGCGCCATCCGATGCTTGCTGCCAGCAACGAGCTCGGCCTGGTCACCCTGGCGTAGTGGTGCGCAGCCGCTCCAGCGCCCGGCGGACCTGCGCGGCGTTGGTGGTCTGCCAAAACGGCGGCAGCGAGGCGCGCAGGTAACCGCCGTAGCGGGCGGTAGCCATTCGCGAGTCGAGCACCGCAACAACCCCGCGGTCAGTGACACGACGCAGCAGCCGTCCCGATCCTTGTGCCAGCAGCAGAGCCGCGTGGCTGGCGGCAACGGTCATAAATCCATTGCCGCCGCGTGCGGCCACCGCGCGCTGGCGAGCGCCCAGCAGTGGGTCGTCAGGCCGGGGGAACGGGATGCGGTCGATCAGCACCAACGACAGCGACGGGCCCGGCACGTCGACCCCCTGCCACAGCGACAACGTGCCGAACAGCGAGGTCTCCGCCTCGGCGCTGAACCGCTCGACCAGCGCGGACGTGCTGTCTTCGCCCTGACATAACACCGGGGTCGACAGCCGTTCGCGCATCGCGTCGGCGGCGGCCCGGGCGGCCCGCATCGACGAAAACAGCCCCAGCGTGCGCCCGCCGGCAGCGGTGATGAGTTCGGCGATTTCGGTCAGCTGCTCGGCCGAGCCGGTGCCGTCACGGCCCGGCGGTGGAAGATGGGCGGCGACGTAGAGGATTCCGGCCTTCGCGTGGTGGAACGGCGATCCGACGTCGAGACCACGCCAGGGCGTGTCGTTGGCCAGACCCCACGCCGTGGCCATCGCGTCGAAGGACCCGCCGACCGTCAGCGTCGCCGATGTCAACACGGTCGTCGAACACGCGAACACGTGGTTGCGCAGCAACGCGGCCACCGACAGCGGCGCCACCCGCAGCACAGGGCGCAGCGAACCCCGGTTGTCCTCGTGATCCACCCAGACCACGTCGGTGCGATCGGGGGTTGCGGGGGTGAACGACGCCAGGATCCTTGATGCGGTATCGGATATCTCGCTCAGTGCGGCACCCGCTTCGGCGCGCGCCGACGCCGCCTTGGCGTCGCTGGTGGTGTCGATCGCCGACCGCGCCGCACTGGCCACGTCGCGCAGCGCGGCCAGGTATGTCGCCATCTCCTCGTCGAGATGATCGATGCGGCCCGGTGTTGCGTCGTGGATCGCCGCGGCGACGTTGGCCGACGTCGCCTCC
>DATIOT010000030.1:0-4451 GCA_035472875.1 Mycobacterium sp. | reverse complement strand
CCATCCTGTCGGCCACCGCGGAACTGCTTGTCCAAATCGGTTATTCGAACCTCAGCCTGGCCGCGGTTGCCGAGCGCGCGGGCACCACGAAATCAGCGCTGTACCGGCGATGGTCGAGCAAGGCCGAATTGGTGCACGAGGCAGCTTTTCCGACGGCACCGAGCGCACTGGAGTCTCCGGCCGGCGACATCGCCGCCGATGTCCGAATGATGATCGCGGCCACCCGCGATGTGTTCACCACTCCGGTGGTGCGGGCCGCATTGCCCGGGCTGGTGGCCGACATGACGGCCGATCCCTATCTCAACGCCCGGGTGATGTCGCGCTTCACCGACCTGTTCACCGCGGTGCGGGTGCGGCTGCGCGAGGCTGTCGACCGGGGTGAAGCCCATCCCGAAGTGGACCCGGACCGATTGATCGAGTTGATTGGGGGAGCGACGATGCTTCGGATGCTGCTGCGCCCGGACGAGAAGCTGGATGATGCGTGGGTGGATCAGACCACCGCGATCGTCGTGCATGGGGTGACAGGATGACGCGGCGACTTGCGGGCCGGGCCGCGATCGTCACCGGTGGCAGCCGCGGCCTGGGCAGGGCGATCGCGCTGGCGCTTGCGGCCGAAGGTGCGGCAGTGGCGGTCGCTGGGCGAACCGAACAGGTGTGGGACGACCGGTTGCCGGGAACCATCGGTGAGACGGTCGCCGACATCGAGGCGACGGGTGGACGCGCGGTGGCGGTGCGGGCCGATCTGACCGACCGCGACGACGTCGCCCGGTTGGTTGGTGAGGCACGAGATGCGTTGGGCCCCATCACGATCCTGGTCAATAACGCTGCCTTCACCGCGCCCGGCCGCCCCCCGGTACCCGGTGCGCCGCAGCGTCCCAAGCCCGCCAAGCCTGCGGCTGGCGCTAACAAACCCGGCTGGCCGTCGTTCCTCGGCACGCCGTTGCACGCATATCGCCGGCACTTCGACATCGCGGTCTTTGCCGCCTACGAGCTCATGCAAATGGTGTGCCAGGACATGATCGACTCGGGGAGTGGCTCGATCATCAACATCACCTCGGTCGCATCCCGGATGCCCGGCGACGGGCCCTACCCCGACCGCAGCGCTGGAGTCCTGCCCGGTTACGGCGGATCCAAGGCGGCACTCGAGCATCTCACCCAGTGCGCGGCCTTCGATCTCGCCGACCACAACATCACGGTCAATGCGCTCGCGCCGTCGAAACCGATCCTGACGCCGGGCCTGGCGTACTACGCCCGCGAGTTCATTGACACGGCCCCGGCGGAAGAATTCGCGCAGGCGGCAGTGCAGCTGGCGCTGGTGGACCCGAGCGTGGTCACCGGGCGCACGATCGGTCATCGCGAGGTTCTCGACGGCAGCTTTCGGCCGTTCGCGCTTGGCTAGGGATCGCCGCGGAGAGAAGTTCCTCGGGGTGGTGAGCGTGGTTGATCGCAGGTGAACCGCTGCCATTGGTCCAGCCAATTCGCCCGCTGTCGGCGACCTCGGTATGCCATTCGCCCCGGCTTACCGTGCCGTGGTCGCAGCCGCAAGCGAAAAACAGCTTGTCCGCATCCGTTCGGCCACCCTCTGCCCAGTCCGGCGAATGGTGGACCTCGCAGTGATAGCCCGGTTCGAGGCAATTTGGACGGGTGCAACCGCGGTCGCGCGCGTAGCAGATAAGTCTCTGGTCGGCAGTGGCAATGCGCTTTTGGCGGCCCAGATACAGCGGTCGGCTGGTGTGGTCGTCGAACACCGCCAGGTAGTGAATTGCTTTGGCGGCCATGCGGATCAAATCCCGCATCGGCAGCCTGGAACCGCCGCCGGTTCTCGCGGGTGCGGGCATCGGAACCGACCAGTCGGCTACCGCGTGTGCGGCCTGGTTGAGTTCGGCCAATGTGGTGGTGGCGATCACCGTGACGGGGTGGCCGCGGTGCAGACCGAGCCGACCGGAGGAGATCGCGGTTTCCATACCTAACTTGAACGCGTCGTGGCAGCGTTGGGCGGATGTGCGCTCGTCGTGCGCCTCGGGGTCTTTACCCGTGCTATCGGGTTGGTGGCGACCGGGCCGCACTGCCGCTTCAATGGCTTCGAAGTACGCGCGGGCTTCGGGGTCGAGCAATCCGTGCAGCCGGGACATACCGTCAGGTTGCTGTGGGCCCAGGTGTAGTCCGCGGCGGCGGGCGCGGTCATTGTCGTTGAAAAGGCCGTCGGGATTGAGGTAGTCGGCGATTCGTTGGCCCAGCTTGGTGACGACGCCGGCGTCGATTTTGGTCGCATGCTGGACCAGCGTGCGCTCAGCTTCTGCAGCGTCGGTTGGCGAGACGCACGCGGGCAGTACGTCGACCGCTCGGCATACGGCGCGGATGTGGTCCTCGCCGACCGCACCTGCTTCTACCGCGGCCGCCAACTCCGGTAGCTCCGGCTGCACCGGGGGCCCGGTCAGCGAGCGCCGCGGCCGAATCCGCGCTGCAAGCTTGAAGCGGCGGATGATTTCCCTAGGCGTGACGCGCAGCCGTACCCAGAGCATGTCCCGTACCGCGGGTATGCACTCGCTGCCATCAGGTGGGTCGGCGATCTCGGCGAAGAACCGATACATGAGCCCGCGATTGGTGCGGTCCTGAGTCTCCAACCGCTCAGCGACGTCAACGCGGAAGTTGTTGCCGACCACGTCGGAGCTGGTGTCGCGGAGCACGGCGTGCGCAGCGTCGATCGCATCAAGAGCAGCGCTGATCCGCTCCCATGTGTCTTCGGCGCTCACCCGCGAACCCATAGCTCAACGGTATGAACCGCCTCTGTCAAATCCGGGCAACCCGCAGCCGGCCCGAGCCTGCCCTGTGGATCAAAGGCCAACTGTGGATAACCCAGCGTTAGCGAGGCCGCCTGACGGCCGAGACTGCTGCCAGCTCGAGTTGATTCCTAGCGCAGCGCTTCAATTCGACTGGCCAGCATTGCCGTCCACTCGGCGATGTACTGCTCGTCAGGTATGTTCGTGCCCGGCGCCTGGAACAGTGTGCTCGTGGCCCGCTTGCCCAGGAGTGCGTTGACCCCGACGGCGCCAATGGCCGCTGCCTCGTCCCTGCTAAATCGCGGGGCCCAACCATGTACCCAGTCGGCCAGTTCGGTGTAGAGCCCGTCGAACAGCGCCGCGTAGGCGTCGTTGAGTCGGGCCAAGCGATTCGACGGGACGCGGGATGCGATCTGGAGCAGCTGCGTCTCCTCGTCGAGGACGGCCAACATATACCGGCCCAGCATGGTGAGCTCGCTTCGCAGGTCGCCGAGCCCGGCGAAGAGTTCGCGGATATCACCCATCGCGCGGCGGCGGTCCAGTTGTCGGTCGATGCCGGCTTCCAGGAGCGCCTCTTTCGACTTGAAGTGGTGGTAGAGCGCGCCGGATCCTGGTGCCAGGCCGGCGGCAGCCTCGATCTGCGCGACGCTGGTTGCTTGATACCCCTGCTGACCGAAGAGCCGCATCGCTTCGGTGACCAGCCGTTCTCGTGTCGGCGCTTCCTGCATTGACCGTTCCCAAGTGCTCACTTAGTATCGACAAGTGACCACTGTAGCGCCCGAGCCGAAGCGCCGCTAGGAGGTCGCCGTGGCGGGCAACGAGGATCCGGTACCTCGCGGGAGAGTCCGCCGCACCATGCCTTTGGCCGGGTTCACCGCTCGGGCCGCCGGCGGACGGATGGTGGCCGCCCTGCGGGAGAAGACTGGTGACTCCGGCGCCTTTGCGCGCTTCCACGAACGCACCGCCGAGCGGTATACCGAGCTGCTTGGCCACTCCAAGGGCGTGCTGATGAAGGCCGGCCAATTGCTCTCCATGGTGGATGCCAGTTCCATTGGCAGCGGCGAGCTGTCGCCGTACCAGACCGCGTTGACCAGGCTGCAGGCCAATGCGCCGCCCATGGATCCGGTCCTGGCCAAAGAGGTACTGCGTGACGACCTTGGCCGACCCTCCGAGGAGGTGTTCGCCGAGTTCACCGACAAACCGATGGCCGCCGCCTCCATTGGACAGGTCCACCGTGCGGTGCTGCACGACGGCCATCAGGTAGCGGTGAAGATCCAGTACCCGGGTGCAGCAGAAGCGATCCGCGACGATCTGGCGAACACCGAACTGCTGGCGACATTCTTCCGGTTCGCTGCCTCCGCATCAGGTACAGCGATGCAGCTCAATCCCCGAGACACGGCGCGAGAGATCTCCGCGCGCATCGCCGAGGAAATCGACTACCGCCACGAAGTCGCCAACATCACCGCGTTCAGCGAGCTCTACCGCGACCACCCCTTCATCCGGGTACCCGAAGTCATCGGTGAGGCGTCCGGTGATCGGGTACTGACCATGACCTACCTCGACGGAATGGATTGGGCCGCAGCGCAACATGCCGACCAGGACTTGAAGAATCACTGGGCGGAGGTGATCTTGCGGTTTGTCACGGGTTCTTACCGACACGCGAATCTCTTC
>DATIOT010000029.1:0-3376 GCA_035472875.1 Mycobacterium sp. | reverse complement strand
GGGCTAGGCCGCGTGGCGGCTGCACCGTGTCAACGGCAGTCGATGGCACCTCGCGGCCGCAGCTGGTTACTTCCTGCTGCTGATCGGCTACTTAGTGACCGGCCAATTCCTCGACCGCAGTTGAACCAACGTCACTGGCAGACCCGGCTGTCCTGGTCGCGCAACAACGACTCGCCCGTAGGAACGAGGCACGCGCGCTGCTCACCAGCGACCCGGCGCTCGCGGCGGAGCTGCGTATCGGCCGCCCCGACCTTCGTCGGCAATACGATGACGGCGGGCTCATCGACATCAACCGCGTGCCCGCCGAGACGATTACGTGGGAGCTGGGAGTCCCCGGCATCGTCGCCGAAGGGATCGTCGCGCAGCGGAGGAGGGTCGGTGGTTTCTACTCCGCTGATGATCTCATTGTTTACTGCGAGACGGTCATCCCTCACGAGGTGGCAGTGGTCCGGGACCGGCTCCTTTTCATACCGGCGTGAGCAAGCCGTGAGTTGCATCACCGCAGAGAGTCGATAGAGGCCTGCGATAACAGATGCAGGCAGGCCCCTGATCGGACCGCACGACGTGGGGATGCGGCGTTCGCCGGGTGGCGTTCGAGTGCGGCACGGTGCTGCTCGTTGCGGTCAGAACTGCGGTCACGCGGTGACAGCCCGACACGCTGCGCGATGATCACGGTCGTGAGCCCACCAGCCCTAGCCCTGAGTATTCATGGTGATCTTGTGGTTGATCGTGTCGTGACAGCGAAAAATGCTCCTGAACTGGGAGAATGCGGTTTGTTGAGGACCGGGTTCACCCAGATCGAGGAGCACTTTTCAGGTGGAGCTTAGCGCGTGGTCGTCGGATTTGACGGTGGAGGTGGCCGGGCACGGAGTGGTGTCGCACGCCGGGTCGGCCGCGGTGCGGATGATCGCTGATAGCACCGGCCTGACCCCTGGGCTGTCCCGGGCGCTGCACCGCCGGGGCTTCGTCCCGGTGCATGACCGGGGCCGGGTGCTGGCCGACACGGCGGTGCTGATCGCTGCCGGTGGGCGGGTGCTGTCGGATCTGGCCACGCTGCGGGATCAGGGTGAGCTGTTCGGGCCGGTGGCCTCGGATCCCACGCTGTGGCGCGCCCTGGATGCGATCGGCCCGACCCAGCGCGAGCGCATCGCCCGGGCCCGGGCCACGACCCGCGTGCACGTGTGGACGCTGATCCAAGCGCGGCACGGCCGGATCCCGCCCTCGCGGGTGGGCGACCGGGACCTGGGCAAGACCATCGTGATTCGGATGGACGCCTCGATCCTGATCTCCCACAGTGACAAGGAGCAGGCCGCGGGCACGTTCAAACACACCTATGGTCATCATCCGCTGACGGCCTGGTGTGACAACACCAGCGAGTCGCTGGCGTTCCACCTGCGACCGGGCAATGCCGGCTCCAACACCGCCACCGACCACATCATGGTGCTGACCCAGGCGCTGGCCCAGATCCCCGCCCGGCACCGGCGCGACGTGCTGGTCACCGTCGACGGCGCCGGCGCCACCAGGGACCTGGTCAAACACATCACCACCCTCAACGCCGCCCCGGGACGCCGAGTGCACTACTCGGTCGGGTTCGACGTCGACGAACGGGCCCGCACCGCCATCGCCACCGTGCCCCAGCGCGCCTGGGCTGCGGTGTCCGACACCAACGGAGCGCCACGTGACCTCGACGACGCCGGGGTGGTCGAGCTGACCGGGCTGCTGCGCGAGCACCCCACAGGCGACCGGCTGGCCAACTGGCCCACCGACATGCGCATCATCTCCCCGCCGGGAACGCCCCAGCGCCGGAGCCCAACTGTCCCTGTTCGAGGCCACCGACGGGTGGCGCTACCAGCTGATCGCCACCAACACCCCCACCGGCCAACCCGTCTTCCTCGAAGCCCGCCACCGCCCCCACGCCCGGGTCGAAGACCGGATCCGCTGCGCCAAAAACACCGGCATCGAACACCTACCCTCGAAATCCTATGAGATCAACCAGGCCTGGTGCGTCGCCGCCATGATCGCCTGTGACCTGCTGTGCTGGCTGCGGCTGCTGTGCCTGGAGGGCCCCCTGGCCAAAGCCGAACCCAAGACACTGCGCTACCGCCTGCTGCACACCGCCGTACGACTGGTCCGCGGCCAACGCAAACGGAAAATCAAAATCCCCGAGACCTGGCCCTGGGCCCACGAACTGGAAGCCTGCTTCCTGGCCGTCTTCGCACTCGCTCCACCCTGACCCCGCCGTCCACCCGACCCTACGACTTCACCGACCCCAAACCGGCCACGTGGAAACCGGCGCTCACCCGACGCGACAGCCGGGCACCCAACGCTGACCACACATCCCAAAACAAGATCAGAACGGAGGTGAAGATCACCAAAGTCCACTCCGGAGGGAAACCTGCCACCCCCGTGAATGATCAAGGCGAGTGCGGTGACGACGGACAAAGCACCGACCTATTCTCGTGTGCTTGACGAGCTGGTGCTCGCTGCTTGCCATCTCACCGAGCAGTACGGCAATAACCGTATCAAGCCGATCATGGGCGACTTAAGGCTCGACTGCGGCCGATGCGCGGCCTCAAACAGCTGCGCTCTATCCGAGTGATCAGCGCCGGACACGCCTTCATCCAAAACCTACGCCGTGGCCACTACGAACCCGGCTCGGATACCGACCCGAAAAACCGACTCACGACGGCCTTCACCGAACTCGCCTTCGCGATCTAACTGTGCCGCGATAGCGGCTCTCTCGCCCATCTTCCGTCAACGCAACAAAACCCTACAGGTAGTGGTCGGCGTCTTGCGCCGGGGTGGTTGGCGGCTCAATGCCCAGATGGCCGAAGGACCATCCGGAAATCTCGGACAGCCGTCCTCGCCAATGCATTCCGGCGGCAGGCAGTGGACTGACGCCGGCAGCGACTACCCGGGCCTGGCCCAGGTGGATGTAGATCGTCTGGGCCGCCCGGGCCACCAGATGCCGGTAGCGGTTTGGGAGACCCTCGATCACCTGTCGCGCAGCCCGACGCTCGGCGTGGTCTTTCGCCACTGACTCGGCAGCGCCCTGGAACAGCCTCGCCCAACCACCGTGCTCGTCGTCGATGGAACCCCCGGCGTGGACGACGAACGCGGCCTGGGCAGAATGCTCAACCTCATCGAACCACTGCCAGTCGGGGATGATTGTCCCGCTGACGACTAGGCCAGCCAGCGTAAGTACGACACCGGGGCCGCCGTCCTGGGGTTCGGTGAGAGCGTCGATCGCGCCGACCATGGCTTGCAGCGCTTGGTCAATTTGCGGCACACCCGGTCCCTGAGCCATGTCGAGATTATCCACCCACCGCGACCGCGCCCAGGCACAGCAGCGGGTGCCGACCCAGCGCGCGCGGCG
>DATIOT010000028.1:0-7289 GCA_035472875.1 Mycobacterium sp. | reverse complement strand
GTCGCGACCTGCTCATCCGACAGCGGCTGGGGCGCCGGGGGCAGATCGCGGTGCCGGTAGTCCGGCCCCTCGATCCGCACGGTGGTGAAAATCTTTGCCAGCGTGTTGATCTCACGCAGAAAGTCTTGGGCGGCAAACCGGCCCTCGCCGAGTTGCTCGGGTAGCGTATTTGAGGTCGCGGCCACCGACACACCCCGCTCGACCAACGACGAGAGCATCCGCGAGATCAGCGTGGTGTTGCCCGGATCGTCGAGCTCGAACTCGTCGATGCACACCGCCGTGTAATTGGCCAGCAGATCGATGCATTCGATGAAGCCGAACACCCCGGCCAGCTGGGTCAGCTCCCCAAATGTCGCGAACGCCTTGGGATGAGTCCGCGCATCCGCCGCCCCAACTGGCCCCGGGCCGCGCAACTGGTAGTAGGCCGAGGCCAGCAGGTGGGTTTTGCCCACGCCGAAGCCGCCGTCCAGATACAGCCCAACGCCGGGCAATACCACCCGTTTGCCCAACAGCTTTCGGCGGCCGGCCCGGCGCTCCACCGCCTCTCGGCAGAAGTCCTGACAACCCACGACGGCCGCGGCCTGGGTCGGTTCGGCCGGGTCGGGACGATACGTCGCGAAGCTCACGTCGGCGAACGTTGGCGGCGGCCTCAATTGGGCGATCAGCCGTTCCGGCGACACACTCGGATGCCGATCCACCAGATGACCCACCCGGCCAGAAGCGCCAGAGACGTCCGGGGAGGTCGACCCGTGCATGCAGGAACTGTAGCGGCGTGCTGCAATCAAACTCATGCCCGACTCTGACGCCGGCGGAGCCGCCGAGACCCCGCTGACGTTGCTCGGCTCGGCGCGCGAACTCGACGAAGGCGAACTCCCCCAGCTCTACGCCTATCCCGAACAGCATGGGACGTGTGTGCGGGCGAACTTCATCACCAGCGTGGACGGCGGCGCCACCGCCGACGGCAAATCGGGCGCAATGGCGGGGCCCGGTGACCGATTTATCTTCAACCTGCTGCGTGAACTCGCTGACGTCATCGTGGTCGGCGCGGGCACCGTACGGACCGAGGGTTATTCCGGCGCGCACTTGGGCGTCGCCCAGCGCCAGCGCCGGCAGGCCCGGGGGCAAAGCGAAGTCCCGCAACTGGCGATCGTCACCAAGTCGGGTCGCCTTGACCGGGATATGGGGGTGTTCACCCGCACCGAGGTGGCGCCGCTGGTGCTCACCTGCACGGCGGCCGCCGATGAGACACGGCGTCTGCTCAGCGATCTTGCCGACGTGGTCGACTGCTCTGGTAGCGATCCCGACAAGGTCGACGAGGACGCCCTACTGGCGATCCTCGCGGCTCGCGGCATGCGCCGCATCCTGACCGAAGGCGGGCCGATGCTGCTCGGCTCGTTCGTCCAGCGCGACCTGCTCGACGAGCTGTGTCTGACCATCGCGCCCTTCGTCGTCGGTGGCCTGGCCCGACGTATCGCGACGGGCCCGGGCCAACTGCTGACCCGGATGCGCTGTGCGCACATTCTCACCGACGATGCCGGCTACCTGTACACCCGCTACGTGAAGGCCTGACCGCGCGATGAGACGGCAAAGCCGGGCGGGGTGGCTACTGTGGTCGGCATGAGTCGGCACATCACGCCCACCGCGATCCTGGTCGCGGTGACCGCGCTGCTGGCCGGCTGCGTCCCGGGCCTGGCCGCAGACCCGCGCTTCGCTACCAATTCCGGCGCGCGCCCGCAAGGAGCGGCCACGACGAAACCGCCGCCGGCCGGTCCGCCACCGATCGCCGCGCCCAAGAACGACTTGTCGTGGAGCGACTGCACGTCGCGGGTCTTCACGGACGCCGCGGTGCCCGCCGCACCCGGCGTCCAGCTGGATTGCGCGAATTACGACGCCGACCTCGACCCGGTCAATGGCGGGTCCGCGACGGTGACCGTCGGCGTGGTCCGCGCCCGGTCGAGTCAGACTCCAAAGGACGCGGGGCCCTTGGTCTTCACCACCGGCTCCGACCTGCCGTCCTCGACGCAGTTGCCGGTCTGGCTTTCACGGGCGGGCGCCGACGTGTTGCAAACCCACCCTATCGTCGCCATCGACCGCCGCGGCATGGGCATGTCGAGCCCGATCGACTGCCGGGATCACTTTGACCGTCAGGTGATGCGCGATCAGGCGCAATTTCAGACCGGCGACGATCCGGTTGCCAACCTCTCCGATGTGTCGAACACTGCCACTACAAACTGCACCGACGCCATCGCGCCAGGCGACAGCGCCTACGACAACGCACACGCCGCCTCAGACATCGAGCGACTGCGCAGCCTCTGGGACGTACCCGCGGTTGCGTTGGTCGGGATCGGCAATGGCGCCCAGGTGGCGCTGGCCTACGCAGCATCGCGTCCTGACAAGGTCGCCAGACTGATCCTCGACTCGCCGATTGCGTTGGGGGTCAACGCCGAAGCGGCGGCCGAGCAACAGGTCAAGGGACAGCAGGCCGCACTCGATGCGTTCGCCGCGCAGTGCATTGCGGTGAACTGCGCGCTGGGTCCCGATCCCAAGGGCGCTGTCAGCGCGCTGCTGGCCGACGCCCGCGCCGGTAAGGGGCCCGGCGGCGCATCGGTGGCAGAAGTGGTCAACGCCATCACCGTCGCTTTGGGCTTCCCCGCTGGCGGGCGCGTCAACGCCACCACGAGCCTGGCCAACGCCCTGGCGACCGCCCGCTCCGGCGACACCAACCAGCTGAACAACTTGATCAACCACGCCGATGCCATCCGGGACACCGACGGCCAGTTCGTCAACTCCTGCAGCGACGCGATCAACCGCCCGACCCCGGACCGGGTTCGCGAACTAGTGGTGGCGTGGGGAAAGCTCTATCCCCAGTTCGGCACGGTCGCCGCACTCAATTTGGTCAAATGCGTGCACTGGCCCACTATTTCGCCACCGCCGGCGCCAAAGAATCTCAAGGTCGACGTCTTGTTGTCGGGTGTGCAGAACAACCCGATCGTGGGTAGCGAAGGGCTCGCCGCGACAGCGGCCACGATCATCAACGCAAACGCGGCCAGCAAGCGGGTGATGTGGCAGGGCATCGGCCACGGTGCGAGCATCTATTCGCCCTGCGCTGTGCCGCCGCTGATCGGCTATCTCAACAGCGGCAAACTGCCCGCAACTGACACCTACTGTCCCGCCTGATACTTCGGTTTTAGCCCCGGTGTACGGTGCGCTGGTGACGGCAGCTGACTCGACCCGAACCGGCTTACGCGATTGGATGCTGGCCGCACTCCGTCCCCGCACCAGCGCACCGAGTGCGGCGACAATATTGCGGTCGGCGTTGTGGCCGGCGGCCATTATGTCGGTGCTCCACCGCAGCATCGTGCTCACCGCTAACGGCAACATCACCGACGACTTCAAACCGGTCTACCGCGCGGTGCTGAACTTCCGGCGCGGCTGGGACATCTACAACGAGCACTTCGACTACGTCGACCCGCACTACCTGTACCCGCCCGGCGGCACGCTGCTGATGGCGCCGTTCGGATACCTGCCGTTCGCGCCGTCGCGGTATCTGTTCATCCTGATCAACACCGTGGCTATCCTGATCGCCTGGTACTTGCTGCTGCGGTTGTTCAAGTTCACGCTGTCCTCGGTGGCCGCCCCGGCCCTGCTGCTGGCCATGTTCTGCACCGAGACCGTGACCAGCACGCTGGTGTTCACCAACATCAACGGCTGCATCCTGCTGCTGGAAGTGCTGTTCTTGCGCTGGCTGCTGGACGGCAAAGTCGGCCACCAATGGTGGGCCGGCGCCGCGATCGGGCTGACGCTGGTGCTCAAACCGCTGCTCGGACCCTTGCTGTTGCTGCCCCTGCTGAACCGTCAGTGGCGGGCACTGGTGCCCGCCATCGTGGTTCCCATCGTCGTCAACGTGGCCGCGCTGCCGCTGATCAGCCATCCGATGGACTTCTTCACCCGCACGGTGCCCTACATCCTGGGCACCCGTGACTACTTCAACAGCTCGATCGAGGGCAACGGCGTGTACTTCGGCCTGCCCACTTGGCTGATCGTGTTCCTGCGGATCCTCTTCACGCTGCTCGCGATCGGCGCTCTCTGGCTGCTGTATCGCTACTACCGCACCCGGGACCCACTGTTCTGGTTCACCAACTCGGCGGGCGTGCTGCTGCTGTGGTCGTGGCTGGTGCTGTCGCTCGCCCAGGGCTACTACTCGATGATGCTGTTCCCATTCCTGATGACGGTCGCGCTGCCCAACTCGCTGATCCGCAACTGGCCGGCGTGGCTGGGGATATACGGCTTCACGACGCTAGACGACTGGCTTTTGTTTAACTACATGAGGTATGGCCGCGCGCTGCAGTACCTCAAGATCACCTACGGCTGGTCGTTGCTGCTCATCGTGGTGTTTACCGTGCTGTACTTCCGCTACCTGGACGCCAAGGCCGAAAAACGGCTGGAAGGCGGCATCGATCCAGCGTGGCTGACGGCCGACCGCGAGCACGCTAGCGTGGACGCATGACCACCGATACCAGCGGCTCGTCGCGTCCGAGGGTGCAACTGACCGATGACGAGTGGCGTCAGAAACTCACCCCGCAGGAGTTCGACGTTCTCCGTCGCGCCGGCACCGAGCGGCCGTTCACCGGTGAATACGCCGACACCAAAACCCAGGGCATCTACCAGTGCCGGGCCTGCGGCGCCGAATTGTTCCGCAGCACCGAGAAATTCGAGTCACACTGCGGCTGGCCGTCGTTTTTCGACCCGGCGAACTCCGACGCGGTGGTGCTGCGTCCCGACCATTCACTGGGCACGACGCGCACCGAGGTGCTGTGCGCGAACTGCCACAGCCACCTTGGCCATGTGTTCTCCGGTGAGGGTTATCCGACGCCGACCGATCAGCGCTATTGCATCAACTCAATCTCGCTGCGCCTGGTCCCGACGCAATAGCAGCGTCGGTGGCGTTTGTCAGTCCACCCGAGTGGCGTGGACTTCCCAGAACGGTGCGTGCACCCGTCCGTTGACCAGCCACGGTTCCATCGCCCGGAACTGTTCCAATACCGCCTCCACCCGCTCGGCCAGATCGGGATTCCGCTGGGCCATCATCTCGAATGTCTCGACGCTCATGTTGACCTGGTAGGTGGTGGTCCCCAGGTAGGTGATCTCCCACCCGCCAACTGGGAGCACCTGACGAAAATCGTCCTCGGACAACGACCGCGGCATGGTGAAGCCGTTGACGTTGTGTGCGCCGAACTCGAACATGTAGAGCCGCGCTCCCGGCTTGGTAGCCCGCCGCAGAGCCTGCACGTAGGACTTCTGCAGCTCGGGCTCGGTGCTGAAGGTGTGGTAGAAGGCGCAGTCGACGACGGTGTCGAATCGGTTCTCCAGCCCGTCCAGCTTGGTGGCGTCGGCCAGCTCGAAATTCACCGACACCCCGGCCTGCTGCGCGTTTTCCCGGGCCCGCTCCAAGGCGCCCGCTGACCCGTCGATGCCGGTCGCCGAGTAGCCCGCCGACGCGTAGTAGATCGCGTGGTGCCCCGGGCCGGTACCCGGGTCGAGCACCTCACCTTTGACCGCGCCCACTGCGACTAGCTGCCGGACCACCGGTTGCGGACCGCCGATGTCCCACGGCGTGGCGGTAGGTAAGCCATGCGACAGCCGGTCGTCGCGATACCTCTGCTCGAAACGGGTCGGATCGGTCGGGTCGAACTGGGTCGTCACGTGTTCCTCGTTTCTGGTGGGTCTGGGCCTCTATCAGGGCAGGGCGTTCACCAGTTGCTCGACCGGCACCCGCGGCCCGGTGAAGAACGGCGTCTCTTTGCGGGTATGCCGGCGGGCGTCGGTGGCACGCAGCTCTCGCATCAGGTCCACGATGCGATCCAGTTCCGGGGCCTCAAAGGCCAGGATCCATTCATAGTCGCCGAGTGCAAACGCCGGCACCGTGTTGGCGCGGACATCCTTGTACTCGCGGGCGGCCCTGCCGTGCTCGGCGAGCATGCGGCGGCGTTCCTCGTCGGGCAGTAGGTACCACTCGTAGGACCGCACGAACGGATATACGCAGATGTAGGCGCCGGGCTCCTCGCCGGCCAGAAATGCCGGGATATGGCTCTTGTTGAACTCGGCTGGGCGATGCAGCGCCACACTGCTCCACACCGGCGAGCAAGCCCGCCCCAGCACGGTGGTGCGGCGGAAATCGGCGTACGTCGCTTGCAGTGCTTCGACACGTTCGGCGTGGGTCCAGATCATGAAATCGGCGTCGGCGCGCAGCCCCGCTACGTCATAGAGGCCACGCACCACAACGCCGCGTTCCTCTTGCAGCTTGAAAAAGGTCGACGCGTCGTCGACCACCTCTTCCCTGGCGTCCCGCCCTTGGCCGAGCACGCCGGGCCGCACCGAATACACCGAGAACATCAGGTAGCGAAGCGTCGAGTTCAGGGCGTCATAGTCGAGTTTGGCCATGAAACCTATCGTGCCACTTCTGCATCTTGGGCCTCGACGGCCCCGATGACGCGCTCAACCGCCCGACCGGCCGCACCGATACACGCCGGCACGCCGATGCCGTCGAGGTAGCTGCCGGCCACCGCCAGTGTCGGCGGCAGGCCGGCCCGCACCTCGGCGACCAGATCGGAGTGGCCGGGGCCGTACTGCGGCATCGCGTCGATCCAGCGCCGCACGTGGGCATCGATCGGGTCGACGGCCAGCCCGAAGACGGTCGCCAGATCCCCCACCGACCAGGCCAGCAGCTCATCGTCGGAGGCGCTCGCGGCCACGTCCTCGCCTGCCCGGCCGAACGACAGCCGCAGGAACTGCACCTCCCCCTCCGGGCCCCGCAGCCCCCACTTGCGCGACGACAGGGTGATCGCCTTGGCCCGCAGGCGCTCCCCGCTGGCCACCAGCACGCCGGAACACTCGGGGAACGGCGTGTTGCCCGGCACCGCCAGGGCCACCACCACCGACGACGCACTCGTAATCCGGCTGGCGGCCGCGTAGCTGCGCGGGGCTAAACCATCCGAGTGGTCGATCAGGCGCGCCAGCCGCGGGGCCGGAATGGCCAGGATCACTGCGTCGGCGTTCCAGCGGCCACCAGTGTCATCGCTCAGTACCCAGCCGTGCTCGGCGCGCTCGACCCGGTCCACCGTGGCTCGGAGCCACCGCAGCCGGCTGCGCTCGACGAGCTCCTCGATCAGCACCTGGTAGCCGCCGTCCAGCGCGCCGAATACCGGCGCCCCGGTCGCCGGCGGCAAGCCCTGCCGGACCGCGTCGGTCAAGCTGGTGGCGCCGCGGTCCAGGGCCGCCGCCACACTGGG
>DATIOT010000027.1:0-1526 GCA_035472875.1 Mycobacterium sp. | reverse complement strand
CCCGGCGTGGCAACCGGCCTGCCGTCGATGATGGAGCTGAAGCCGGAAACCAACCCAGGACTGGCCAGCAGAGCCGCTAGCACCAGCGAACCACCTGCCAGACCCAGCCGTGCCTTTTGCGATGACCGCACGCGCCGCTCCCCGAAAATCTTCGATATCAGGAAAACAGATTACGCACGAAGTACCGAAAGCTACTGCAGTGTGGCACCTATCGATACAGAGCCGATGGCGCGGGTTTACCGCTGCGTGACTGACTCGCACATCGCCTCGGCGGCCCGATGTGCTGCGGCGACGATGCCCTGGTACCCGGTGCACCGGGTACAGTTCCCGGACAGGCCTTCGCGTATCTCGTCGTCGGTGGGATCCGGGTTGTCTCGCAGCAGTGCGGTCAGCGACATGACGAAACCCGGTGTACAGAAGCCGCATTGCAGTCCGTGGCACTCCCGCAGCGCTGCCTGCACTGGTGACAACGTGCCGTTCGGCGACGCGATGCCCTCGACC
The DNA here is from genome assembly GCA_035472875.1 of Mycobacterium sp. Classification (GTDB taxonomy): domain Bacteria; phylum Actinomycetota; class Actinomycetes; order Mycobacteriales; family Mycobacteriaceae; genus Mycobacterium. The sequence continues at coordinate 1,025 of DATIOT010000027.1, read as the reverse complement.
GTTGTCACCTCCATACCATCCGCCTGCACCGCGAACATCAGGCACGACCGCACGGGCATCGCCGTCCAGCAGCACTGTGCAGGCACCGCACGCGCCGTGTTCGCAGCCGAGATGGGTGCCGGTGAGTCCGCATTCGTCCCGTAGGAAGTCCGCCAGCGTCATGCGCGGTTCGACGCAGGCGGCGATGGGAGTTCCGTTGACCGACAACTGGACCGGTTGTTCATGCATTGCTTGACCCCGTGACTGCTTCCTGGACGGCTTGTGTCCAGGCGCGCGCGGCCATGGCGGCGCCCACCTGGGTGCGGTACGACGCCGACCCTTGCAGGTCGGTCGGTACTTCGTCGAGCCCCGTCATCGCGGCCTGCCCGATCTCCTCGGCCGCCAGCTCGTTGACCGGCCTGCCGATGACCGACTCCTCGGCCGCAGTGGCGCGCCTGGGCGTGGAGCCCACACCCAGCAACCCGATGGCGCAGCGGGATACCCGGTCTTGGTCATCGAGCTGGACAGCGACCAGCGCACCTGCGATCGCGAAATCACCATGGCGGCGCGAAAATTCGTGCAATGAGAATCCAGATCTACTGTTCCACACCGGAAATCGGACCCCAGTCAGCACTTCATCTGACTCCATCATGGTTTCCCACAGACCGGTGAAGAAGTCTGCTGCGGCGATCTCCCGCCGTCCACGTGGCGACAGCACCTCGATCACCGCATCCAACGTGAGGGCGACCGCCGGGTATTCACCGGGGTGCGTCGGCATGCGCGATCGAGCCGCCGAGGGTGCCGCGGTTGCGGATCTGGAAGTGCCCGACGAACGGCGTCACCCTGGTCAACAATGGAACCGCCTGGCGGACTTGTGCATCGGCACCCACCTTGGCCCCGGTGGTTCCCGCACCGATCCATAGTTCTTGGCCCCTGCGGTCGATGCCTCGCAGCTCGCTCAGCCGGGAAATGTCGATGACTGAATGAGAAGCTCAATGCCATGATAGGAGAGTGCCGTTATCACAGTCGATAGATTCGACACGGCG
>DATIOT010000026.1:0-2283 GCA_035472875.1 Mycobacterium sp. | reverse complement strand
GCAGGTTTTCCCGCGTCGCCGCAGAAACCAGGAACACTGGCCAGCCACGCTCGGCGATCTCGTCGCGGACGAACTCGGCGAGTTCACGGGCCTCCGGCACGTCGATCTTGTTGAGCACCACCGCCCGGGGCCGCTCGGCGAGGTCGCCTAACGCTGGATCGGTTTGCAGCGTGGGCGTATACGCGGCAAGTTCGGCTTCCAGCGCGTCGATGTCGGAGATGGGGTCGCGGCCCGGTTCCGCGGTCGCGCAGTCGACGACATGCACCAACACCGCACAGCGCTCGATGTGCCGCAGAAAATCCAGACCCAGGCCGCGGCCCTGCGATGCGCCCGGTATCAAACCGGGCACGTCGGCCACGGTGAATGCGTGCTCGCCGGCCGAGACCACACCGAGATTGGGAACCAGCGTGGTGAACGGATAGTCGGCCACCTTCGGCTTGGCCGCCGAGATCACCGACACCAGCGAGGACTTTCCGGCGGACGGGAATCCGGCCAGGCCGACATCGGCGACGGTTTTGAGCTCGAGGGTGAGGTCGTGAGACTGGCCCGGCTCGCCGAGCAGTGCGAAGCCGGGGGCCTTGCGGGCGCGCGAGGCGAGTGCGGCGTTGCCCAAGCCGCCGCGGCCACCGGCGGCGGCTTCAAAACGGGTGCCCGCGCCCACCAGGTCAGCGAGCAGCCGTCCGTTTTCGTCCAGTACGACGGTGCCGTCGGGAACCTTGACTTCCAAATCCGCGCCGGCGGCGCCGTCGCGGTTGTTGCCCATTCCCTGTTTGCCTGATGGTGCGGTGATATGCGGACGGAAGTGGAAGTCCAGCAGGGTGTGAACTGCGGGGTCGACGATGAACATGATGCTGCCGCCGCGGCCGCCGTTGCCGCCATCGGGGCCGCCCAGCGGTTTGAATTTCTCGCGATGAACCGACGCGCAGCCGTTACCGCCGGAACCCGCCCGCGCGTGGATGACGACGCGATCGACAAACCGAGGCATCGGGGGTCCTCTCACCCGTCGAGCGTGCAGCTATTGCGGGATAAATCATCGCAGTGAGCGCACGCTCGCGACGCTCAGTCGGTGGTCCGCCCGGCCGCGACGATGCTTACGGTCTTGCGTCCGCGCCTGACGCCGAACTCGACGGCTCCGGCTTCCTTGGCGAACAACGTGTCATCGCCGCCGCGCCCGACGCCTGCGCCAGCGTGGAATTTGGTGCCGCGCTGGCGGACCAGGATCTCGCCGGCCTTGACGGCCTGGCCGCCGAACCGCTTAACGCCCAGCCGCTGTGCGGCGGAATCGCGACCGTTGCGCGAGCTGGAAGCGCCCTTCTTGTGTGCCATATCTGTCGCCTCCGCTACTTGATCCCGGTGACCTTCAGGACCGTCAGCCGTTGACGGTGTCCCTGACGCTTGTGGTAGCCGGTCTTGTTCTTGAACTTGTGGATACGGATCTTGGGGCCCTTGGTGTGCTCGAGCACCTCGCCGGTCACCGCGACCTTGGCCAGCGCCGCGGCATCCGAGGTGACGGTGGCGCCGTCGACGACCAGCGCGACCGGCAGCGACACCTTGGCGCCGGGCTCGGAGTCGAGCTTCTCGACCTTGACCACGTCTCCGACGGCGACCTTGTACTGCTTGCCGCCGGTCTTGACGATTGCGTAGGTCGCCATCGTTGCTCCTGCCTCTTTCTTCTAGCCGTTTCACTTCGCACGCGTGCCACCGGCGGTGCGCGTGGTGGGTCTTTGGGGCGGGCCCATATCTCCCGCTCGCCGGCCAAACCGTAATCGTCCAGCCTGACGACAACTGTCCAAGGGTACGTGACCAGCGGCTACAGGGTCAAACCAGGTCAGCGGCTGGCATCGTGACCACGCACGCAAGCGTTGCAGCGGACAGCGCCTAGAAGGGCGGCGGATCGTCGTCGGTCTTGGGTGGGGCCGGCCCGATGTAGGTCGAACATTCGGCCCTTCGGGCCACGCGAGCATCGTGATTTTGCCGGCGTTCGGTGGCGATGCGGTGGGCTCGGTTTTGCGCGCGGGTGCGGCGTCGTTTGGGCATCATCGCGCTTCGCTCGCCGCAGTAGTCCAGCGGCGGGTCAGCTTCCGGTGCCGGCACACCACCGGTTGACAGGCACAAGCTCGGAAATAGCAGCGCGCTGCCCGGTGTGGTGACATAGGTTCGCCCCGATGGCGATGTCAAAATCAGCGTCCCGTCGGGCAACTGCTGATCACGCCACCCCCAGAATGTTTTCACCAAATGATGAGTGCGGCAGTAACACTTCAAGTTCGACGCATGCGTGGGCCC
>DATIOT010000025.1:0-3731 GCA_035472875.1 Mycobacterium sp. | reverse complement strand
GAACACCGACGCCACCAAGGGCATCCCATTCGGGTCGGTGGTGACATTAGTAGTGCGGAAAGGCAATCCCAAGAACATCAAAGACTGGGATGACCTGTTGCGGCCAGGCATTGAGGTCATCACGCCCAGTCCATTGAGTTCGGGCTCGGCCAAATGGAATCTGCTTGCCCCGTACGCGGTGAAGAGCAGAGGCGGCCAGGATAGCCAAGCCGGCGTCGATTTTGTGAGGAAGTTGGTGAGCGAACACGTCAAATTGCGCCCCGGATCGGCGCGGGAGGCCACCGACGTTTTTGTCCAGGGCAGCGGTGACGTGTTGATCAGTTACGAGAACGAGGCCATCGCCACGGAGCGACAAGGCAAGCCGGTCCAACACGTCACCCCGCGGCAAACGTTCAAGATCGAAAATCCGCTGGCAGTGGTGAGCACCAGCCCGCACCTGGATGCCGCCGTCGCCTTGAAGAACTTCCAGTACACCGCTGCGGCGCAGAAGTTGTGGGCGCAGGCCGGTTTCCGGCCGGTCGATCCTGCGGTCGCCGCCGATTTCCGGGACCAGTATCCGGTGCCGGCGAAACTATGGACGATAGCTGACCTCGGTGGCTGGGGCGCAGCGGATCCGCAACTGTTCGACAAGAACACGGGCAGCATCACCAAGATCTACATGCAGGCCACCGGATGACAGGATCCGTTGTGGGCGAAAGCGCCCACCCTCAGGCGATCCGGCCCGAGCTCGGCCTCTCTGCCGGCGATGGCCCACAAGCGCCGGGTGGGCGGCCTTCTCGCGGGTCAGGCACCACGTCACTTCGGGTCGGTGTGGCGATGGTGTGGCTTTCGGTGATCGTGCTGCTGCCGCTGGCTGCCATCGCGTGGCAGGGCGCCGGCGGCGGCTGGCAGGCTTTCTGGCTGGCGGTCACGTCGAACGCCGCGGTGGAGTCGTTCCGGGTGACGCTGACCATTTCCGCCGGGGTCACCGTCGTCAACTTGGTTTTCGGTCTGTTGATCGCCTGGGTGCTGGTGCGGGACGACTTCGTCGGAAAGCGGCTCGTCGACGCGATTATCGATCTGCCGTTCGCGCTGCCGACCATCGTCGCCAGCCTGGTGATGTTGGCCCTGTACGGGAACAACAGCCCGGTGGGTCTTCACCTGCAGCACACCGCGTGGGGCGTGGCCGTCGCGCTGGCTTTTGTCACGCTGCCATTCGTGGTGCGCGCGGTTCAGCCGGTGCTGCTGGAAATCGATCGCGAGACCGAGGAGGCGGCGGCGTCGCTGGGCGCTTCCGGACGGAAGGTGTTCACCTCGGTCGTGCTGCCGTCGCTGACCCCTGCGTTGTTATCCGGTGCGGGGCTGGCGTTCTCGCGCGCGATCGGCGAGTTCGGTTCGGTGGTGCTCATCGGTGGTGCGGTGCCAGGCAAGACCGAAGTGTCGTCGCAGTGGATACGGACCTTGATCGAGAACGACGACCGAACCGGTGCTGCGGCGATATCCATCGTGCTGCTGTTGATCTCGTTTGTCGTGCTTCTCTTGCTGCGCATCGTCGGCGCCCGTGCGGCCAAACGTGAGGAGATGGCTGCATGAGATCGTCTTCGCGGCTTCGCTATCTCATCCGATACGTCGCGCTGGCATACATCTTTGTACTGCTCGTCGTTCCGGTGACGCTGATCCTATGGCGCACCTTCCAGCCCGGAGTCGGCCAGTTCTTCGACTGGGTCAGCACCCCGGCGGCGATATCGGCGCTCAACTTGTCGCTGCTGGTGGTGGCCATCGTGGTGCCGCTCAACGTGATCTTCGGTATTCCGACGGCATTGGTGCTCGCGCGCAACCGGTTTCGCGGGAAGGGCGTGCTGCAGGCGATCATCGATCTGCCGTTCGCGGTGTCGCCCGTCATCGTGGGCGTGGCGTTGATCTTGTTGTGGGGATCGGCCGGTGCGCTGGGCTTCATCGAAAAAGATCTCGGATTCAAGATCATCTTCGGCCTGCCCGGCATCGTGCTTGCCAGCGTCTTCGTCACCCTGCCTTTCGTGGTGCGCGAGGTCGAACCGGTGTTGCACGAATTAGGGACCGACCAGGAAGAGGCGGCGGCAACACTGGGTTCTGGCTGGTGGCAGACGTTTTGGCGAATCACGTCGCCCTCCATCCGGTGGGGCCTGACGTATGGCATCGTGCTCACCATCGCGCGTACCCTCGGTGAATACGGTGCGGTCATCATCGTGTCCTCCAACCTCCCGGGGAAGTCGCAGACACTGACGCTGCTGGTCTCGGACCGCTACAACCGCGGGGCTGAGTACGGCGCTTACGCATTATCGACGCTGCTGATGGGTGTTGCCGTGGTGGTGCTGATCGTCCAGGTGGTTCTCGACGTCCGCCGCGCACGAGCCACCAGACAGGCCTGACAAGGAGACTTGGACATGACCGATGCCGAGACCGACCAGCGCGAAAAAGCGATCGTCGTGCGGGACGCCAACAAGCGCTACGGCGACTTCGTCGCACTCGACCATGTGGACTTCGTCGTACCCACCGGTTCGCTGACGGCGTTGCTGGGCCCCAGCGGTTCGGGGAAATCGACCCTGTTGCGTACCATCGCCGGCCTCGATCAGCCCGACACCGGAACTGTCACGATCAACGGTCGTGATGTGACCCGGGTGCCGCCGCAGCGCCGCGGCATCGGATTCGTGTTCCAGCATTATGCGGCGTTCAAGCACATGACCGTTCGCGACAACGTGGCGTATGGGCTCAAGATTCGCAAGCGGCCCAAGGCTGAGGTCAAGGCGAAGGTCGACAATCTGCTGGAAGTGGTTGGGCTGAGCGGATTTCAGACCCGCTATCCCAACCAGCTCTCCGGTGGTCAACGACAGCGGATGGCGCTGGCCCGGGCGCTGGCGGTAGATCCGCAAGTGCTGTTACTCGACGAGCCGTTCGGCGCGCTGGATGCCAAGGTCCGCGAGGACCTGCGGGCCTGGTTGCGGCGCCTGCATGACGAGGTGCACGTCACGACCGTGCTGGTCACCCACGACCAGCATGAGGCCCTGGACGTGGCCGATCGGATCGCCGTGCTCAACAAGGGCCGCATCGAGCAAGTCGGATCTCCCACTCAGGTGTACGACTCCCCGGCGAACGCGTTCGTGATGTCCTTCCTGGGTGCGGTTTCCACACTGAACGGCGCCTTGGTCCGCCCGCATGACATCCGGGTGGGACGCAAACCCGACATGGCGGTTGCCGGCGGTGACGGCACCGCGGAGTCCATCGGGGTAGTGCGCGCCGTTGTCGACCGGGTGGTGGCGCTGGGTTTCGAGGTGCGCGTGGAGTTGACCAGCGCGGCCACCGGCGGCCCGTTCACCGCCCAAATCACCCGGGGCGACGCCGAGGCGCTGGCCTTGCGCGAAGGTGACACCGTGTACGTGCGCGCCACCCGGGTGCCGCCGATAGCCGGTGGCGGGACAGGAGCCGACGGCGGCAGCGGCGACGCGGACGAAGATCAGACCACGCTGACCACGGCGTAGCGTGCGTCGACGGCGGCTGTTATGCGTTGTCGCCCATGACCAAACCGTCGCGGCGCGGGTCGGCGCCGCCGGTCCACTTCGATGAACTGCGGGTGATCGCCGACAGACCGCTGGATTGGTCGGCCAGGTTGACCTGATGTCCCAGTGCGCGCAGGCCTTGCACCAGCGGGTCGTGATCGCCATTGTCGGATGCGTCGATTTCGGGGTCCTCGCCGCCGACATTGGTTTGTGGTGAGT
>DATIOT010000024.1:0-1536 GCA_035472875.1 Mycobacterium sp. | reverse complement strand
GAGTTCCCTATGCTCTGGCTTTTGTTGATGCCCGAATTGGGGGTCTACTGCCGTTCTCGTGGGTGGGATGAGTTCATGATCGGCCGGGTAGGGGTGGGCAGAGTCCGCCTCGTTTGAGCATGGCCATCGCGATGAGCGACTCGGCGGAGCGGTAGCCGTAGCCCTGCCGGGTGAGAACGCGTAGGTGGGTGTTGTTGGCTTCGACGCGGGCGTTGGACAGTCCACAGTCGAGCATGTTGTGGATCGCGGGCAGGTGCCTGCGGATGGTGGCGGCGAGCTTGACGAAGGCGGGTAGTCGGCTGCGGGCGGCCCAGCGCAGCCACTGGGCGAGTAGCAGTCTCCCGTCGTCACCTTTGACCGCGACGATTTCGCGGAGTTGTTCTTTCAATAGGTACGCCCGATACAGCGGCTTGTTGGTGGCCTGGATCGTGGCCAGCGTCACGCGTTGGCTCTCGGAGAGCCGGTCGGGGTTGCGGCGCAGCGCCCACCGGGCTCCCTTGAGCGCGACCGAGGCGGTGGTACGCCGGCCTTTGCCGCCACGCACGGTGTTCCACACTGCGCGGCGCACCACGTCGAGGGCGTCACCGGCCCACATGATCAGGTGGAACGGGTCGAGACAGCGGATCGCTTGCGGCGCCCGCTGCGCCACCACACTGTTGATCCATTCGGCGGCGTCGGCGGACACGTGCGTCAACAGCATGGCCCGGTCGGCGCCGAGGGCGTCGAAGAACGCGGCCACCACCGTCTTGTCGCGGCCTTTGCCGGCCCACACCAACCGGCCGGTGTCGTGATCGACGACGACGGTGAGGTAGCGGTGTCCTTTGCGGTAGGCCACCTCGTCGATGCCGATGCGGCGCAGCCCACCGAGCTGATCGGTGCGCGCGGCCGCCTCGGCCACCACCCGCGCGATGATGCCGGTCACCGACCGCCACGTCACGCGCAGCAGCGTGGCCACTGTCGAGGCCGGGGTACGAGCGGTCAGCCAGGCACAGGTGTCCTCGAAGACGGTCGTGAACCGCGACGCGTGTCGCGCCCACGGCACCGCCGCCACCGTCGGCCCGCATACGGCGCAATCCACCCGCGGTGTGCCGGCCTCGATCACGACCCGCACGGTGGCGAAGTCCAGATGCCGCCAGCGTCGCCGGCCAGCGCCGCGGTCATACCAGCGTCCAGGTCGCCGGCAGCGCCCGCACCGAGGCAGCTCACCGCGGCGCGGCCGGACCGCCACCACCAACAGATCACCGCGATCGGTTTCCTCGACGCGCACCGATTCGATGACCGTGCGCGACACACCCAACAACCGCTGCCATATCCTTGCAGTTCGCACGCCGTTTCCCGTTCACCAGATTTCTGTTCTTCGCAGCTCAGAAACCTAGACGGGACACGGCGTGCCCCGTTGATCAGCCCCTCAAACCACCCACAAGATCAGCAGTAGAGCCGCTTTTAAGATCACGGACTGGCGCTGCCGACGTGTTGAAGGCGTCGCTCCGCTGGGGAATCGGCGGCATGGGTCACTCTGACCCGCTGCTGTCTCTC